>NZ_JBGTYY010000003.1:0-174577 GCF_041807705.1 Mannheimia kashgarensis | reverse complement strand
CATTTTATGAACGGCTGATTGCTCGTGGCAAACCGTTCAAAGTGGCGGTAAACGCCTGTATACGTAAGCTTTTAACCGTGATTAATGCCATCGTCCGTGATGGCTCACAGTGGAATGCTCACGCGCTTTAATTAACGAATTTGTATCTCGCCAAATATTTTGGGGGATACAGTTGCTACTAAATCTTTATATTAAGAGGAAAAAATGATTACACTACACACCAATTTTGGCGACATCAAAATCGAATTAAACTTTGACAAAGCCCCTGTTACTGCAAAAAACTTTGAAGATTATTGCAAAGAAGGCTTTTACAACGGCACAATTTTCCACCGTGTGATTGATGGATTTATGATTCAAGGCGGCGGTATGACAGTTGGAATGACAGAAAAACCAACTAAAGCCCCAATTCAAAACGAAGCAAGCAACGGTTTAAGCAATAAACGCGGTACTTTAGCAATGGCTCGTACTTCTGATCCGCACTCTGCTTCATCACAATTTTTCATCAATGTGGTAGATAATACGTTCTTAGATTACCGTTCAAAAGAGATGTTTGGCAAAACCGTTGTTCAAGATTGGGGATATGCGGTATTTGGCGAAGTGGTTGAAGGTATGGACGTTGTAGATAAAATCAAAGGCGTGAAAACAGGGAATAAAGGCTTCCACCAAGACGTTCCTGTTGAAGATGTGGTGATTGAGTCTGTAACTGTGGCTTAGTTTAAACACAAACAATCGGTCGAATTTTAGTAAAATTCGACCGATTGTTTTTTTATATTACTTGGTAAAGCCAAGTAATAAACGGCATCGTAAACACACACAATAGCGTGGTTACACCATAAATCGCACTCGCCTTTTTAGCATCTTGCCCATAAGCCACTACCATCTGTGTGATAGTTGCCGCAGAAGGGCTGATTGTGGCAAGAAAGGTAATCATCACAATGGTTTCGCCATTAATAACCCAGCGTTCAAAACCGCATAATTTAATCACCGCTAATAAAATCAACGGAATAAAGATTAAGCGCAGGAATGTAACCAGATAAATCCGTTTATCGGTAATAATTTCTTTAAATGGGATTTCGGCAATAAGCATACCCACAATAATAGCGATGATATTGATATTAAAGAGAATTTTTCTAAATGGTACGCTGCCCTTGCCACAGATTAACGCTCTTAAATGCGACCAAAACAGAACACTTTGTACCACAATAAATGCGGTGGAATAAATAACCCATTCAGCCCCCAAAAGAGAGGCTACAATTGGAATAATTAAATTTCCTGAATTGGAATAAGTGGTTGTGGCTTGCTCAATATTGTTTAATTTCGCGTTTTTTTTTGAATATCCAACCCAATAGAATTAGTAACGCACTGAAGATAATTGAGATAATAAAAGCAAGATATAAACCGTTCAGCGTTTCGGTAGTGTAATCGACTTGAAAGGCAGTAATCAGCATTGCAGGACTAATAATATAAAGCCCGATAATCGAAATGGGATAACTTTGCTCTGATGTTAAAAGTTTGGTTTTGACAATAGCATAACCTAGTAAAACCATTAAGGTAAGCTGTAAAATTTTATCTGCTAATAAAAGTGCGATTTCCATTACTATTTAAGAGCTAATCGCTCCTCTCCCGAATAAATGGTAGCTTTTCCTTTGCGGACAAACGCCAATAATGTGAATTGATTATCACGAGCCATTTTGGCTGCCATTTCAGTTGTCGCAGAAATCGCACAGAGCATTTCAATTCCAATTGCTAAACATTTTTGTACCATTTCAAAACTGGCTCGACTGGTGACAAATACAAAACCGTTTGGAAAGCCTGCTTTCGCATACCAGCCAATCAGTTTATCTAATGCAACGTGCCGCCCTACATCTTCTCGAATGGCTAATAACTCGCCTTCAAAGCTAAAAAAAGCAGCAGCGTGGCTTGCACCTGTTTCTTTCGATAATGTTTGTGCGTTTTCTAACTGCTCTAAACAACGTTCTAAAATAAGCGGATTCACATCTTGCAAGCGGTTATTTTTCTTAACAATTTTGCAACTTTGATTGACTTGTTCCAACTGCTCTACGCCACAAATTCCGCACCCTGTTCTGCCTGCCATTGAACGACGTTTATCTTTTAGCTGCACAAATTGTCGGGTAGAAATCTCAAGCTGAATTTCTACGCCATTTTCTTGTTCAAAAATATCCAATCCGTATAACTCTTGCGGAGAGTTTAAAATCCCTTCCGCTAAGGAAAAACCTAATGCAAAATCCTCTAAATCTGAAGGTGTTGTCATCATCACCGTATGAGAAATACCATTATAAACCAGTGCAACAGGCACTTCTGAAATCAAATTATCTTCACAATTTTGCTGTTTTAGCTCAGTTGTTGAGAATAATAATTTTTTGGCATCTATTTTTGTGATCTTATTCACAATTTTCATCTCTTCTATGCTTAAAAAGTAGTTTATTTTGTTAAAAAGTTGTATCATTATGCTCGAAAAAATTTGGTTTAAATCAAACTTTTTTGAGATTTAACCTTTTTACCAAAAAAAGAGTATATCCATTTTCTTTTATTAGGAGGAAAATGATACACCTCTTCGATCAATTTATTAACTTAATTTTTTGATCATTTTACTTTTATTTACCACATTATGTGTTTGGAGTGATTATGCAGATCTCAAGACGTAAGTTCTTTAAGGTCTGTGCAGGTGGTATGGCGGGAACTTCTGCGGCAATGTTGGGCTTTGCTCCAACAGCAGCATTAGCAGCTCCTCGCGAGTATAAGCTCTTAAGAGCGAAAGAAACTCGCCAAACCTGTACTTACTGTGCTGTAGGCTGCGGAATGCTAATGTATTCTTTAGGCGGACAAGCAATGAATAGTAAAGGGAAACTTTTTCATATTGAAGGGGATCCTGACCATCCTGTTAGCCGTGGTGCATTATGTCCTAAAGGAGCAGGCTCGTTAGACTATGTAAATAGTGATCGCCGTGTACATTATCCTGAGGTGCGAGAGCCTGGCTCAAGCGAATGGAAACGAATTTCTTGGCATGAGGCTATTGAACGTATTTCTCGCCACATTAAAGACGACCGTGATGCTAACTTTATTGAAAAAAATATAGAAGGTACACCAGTTAATCACTGGTTAACCGCTGGCTTCTTAGCAGGTTCTGCCTGTAGTAACGAAACTGGTTTATTAACCCAAAAATGGGTTCGCTCTCTCGGTATGGTATTTACCGATAACCAAGCGAGTATCTGACACGGACCAACGGTAGCAAGTCTTGCTCCATCATTTGGTCGCGGTGCGATGACCAACCACTGGGTTGATATTAAAAACTCTGATCTCGTTATTGTTATGGGCGGTAACGCCGCTGAAGCTCACCCTGTAGGTTTCCGCTGGGCAATTGAAGCGAAAAAACAAAATGGTGCTAAGTTAATGGTGGTAGATCCACGCTTTAACCGAAGTGCTGCGGTGGCTGATATCTATATGCCATTACGTTCAGGTACAGATATTACGTTCCTACTAGGTGCGATAAACTATTTGTTGAAAAACGATAAAATTCAACACGAATATGTTAAACACTATACCAATGCAACTTTCTTAATACACGAAGGCTTTAAATTCGAAGACGGTCTATTTACTGGCTATGATGAAGCTACGCGTACCTATAAAGATAGATCTACTTGGACTTACCAAATGGATGAAGAAGGCAATCCGTTAAGAGATATGAGCCTTCAAGATCCTCGTTGCGTACTGAATATGTTACGTGAACACGTTTCTCGCTATACGCTGGAAATGGTTGAGCGTATTACAGGCACACCACAAAAAGATTTCTTGATTTTCTGTGAAGAAATTGCGAAAACCTCTGCTCCAGATAAAGCCGCAACGTTCCTTTATGCGTTAGGTTGGACACAACATACCGTTGGTTCGCAGAATATCCGTTCTATGGCGATGATCCAACTACTGTGTGGTAACATCGGTGTGTCGGGTGGTGGCGTAAACGCATTACGTGGCCACTCAAACGTGCAAGGTATTACTGATTTAGGTTTATTCCCAGCACGGCTTCCCGCTTACTTACCACTGCCTAGCGAAACCGATGTTTCATTAGAAGCATTCTTAACACGTATTACACCAAAAACAATGGGCGCAGGTCAGGTCAACTATTGGGTAAATGCACCGAAATTCTTCATCAGTATGATGAAATCATTTTATGGCGATAATGCAACCGCTGAAAACGAGTTTGGTTTCCACTATCTGCCGAAGTTACAAAAAGGGGGCATCGACCACTTCCGTTTCATTGAGCAAATGTATGAAGGCAAAATCAATGGTTACTTCTGTCAAGGTATGAACCCTGTTGCTTCTTACCCGAACTCACAGAAAATTATCAAAGCGTTAAGTAATTTGAAATATTTAGTCATTTTTGACCCGCTTATTACTGATACGTCTGAATTCTGGAAAAATCACGGCGAGTTCAATAATGTAAACTCTGCAGAAATCCAAACTGAAGTATTCCGTTTACCAACAACTTGCTTCGCAGAAGAAGATGGTTCTATTGCAAACTCTGGTCGTTGGTTACAATGGCATTGGAAAGCGGCAGATGCTCCACACGAAGCAAAACCAGATATTGATATCTTATCTGAAATTCGTGCCGAATTAATCCACCTTTACCATAAAGAAGGCGGTAAAGCACCAGTTGAGCCAATAGAAGCAATGACTTGGAATTATGCAAATCCGCTAGAACCAAAGGCAGAAGAAATTGCGAAAGAGAATAATGGTTATGCTTTAGCTGATGTGAAAGATGCTGATGGTAATATCCTTGTGAAACAAGGCGAATTATTATCAAGCTTCGGTCAAATGCGTGATGATGGTACAACCTCTGGTGCGTGCTGGATTTATACAGGTCAGTGGACACAAAAAGGTAACCAAATGGCTAACCGTGATAACTCAGACCCATCGGGCTTGGGTAACACCTTAGGTTGGGCATTTGCGTGGCCAGCAAACCGTCGTATTCTTTATAACCGTGCATCAGCGGATTTAAGTGGTAAACCGTGGAACCCAAAACGCCAATTAGTAAAATGGAATGGAAAGAACTGGAACTACATTGATGTTGCTGACTTCGGTACTGCACCTCCAAACTCTCCAACAATGCCATTTACTATGCAACCAGAGGGAGTATCTGGTTTATTCGTGCGTGAGCGTATGATTGATGGCCCATTCCCAGAACATTATGAGCCATTAGAAACACCAATCGGCACCAACCCATTACACCCTAATGTAATTTACAGTCCTGTAGCTCGTATTTTACCAACGGATAAAGCAGATTTAGGTACAAGTGATGAGTTTCCTTATGTAGGTACAACTTACCGCTTAACAGAACATTTCCACTATTGGACAAAAAACGTGCTTCTCAATGTAATCGCTCAGCCAGAGCAATTTGTTGAAATTGGAGATAAATTGGCTGAAGAAAAAGGCATTAAAAACGGAGATAAAGTACGTGTTTGGTCTAAACGTGGTGAAATTAAAGCCGTTGCAGTAGTAACAAAACGTATTCGTTCATTAGTGTCTGATGGTAAGCCAATCCATACTATCGGTATTCCGATTCACTGGGGATTTGCAGCAACTACTGGAGCGAAAAAAGGTTATTTTGCTAATAACCTAACAGTACGCTCGGGCGATCCTAGTTCTAATACGCCAGAATCGAAGTGTATGTTGTTAAACATTGAGAAAATTGGAGGCTAAAAATGGGAGCAGTTCAATCTCAAAACATTAGTAAGATCTCCGCTACCTCTGGTTTAACACCTGCACCACAGGCTCGTTCTCACCAAGTGGAAGTGGCAAAATTAATTGATGTAACGACCTGTATTGGCTGTAAGGCTTGTCAGGTAGGTTGTTCAGAGTGGAATGATATCCGCTCTGATATCGACGCTGCTTGTGTTGGTGTTTACGATAATCCTGCCGATCTGAATGCAAAAGCGTGGACGGTAATGAAATTCAACGAAGTTGAGGAAAATGACCGTTTAGAGTGGTTAATTCGTAAAGATGGTTGTATGCACTGTATGGAGCCGGGCTGCTTGAAAGCCTGCCCTGCTCCGGGTGCAATTATTCAATATGCTAACGGTATTGTCGATTTTCAATCTGATAAATGTATCGGTTGTGGTTACTGTATCGCAGGTTGTCCGTTCAACATTCCACGTATGAACCCAGAAGATAACCGTGTTTATAAATGCACATTATGTGTGGATCGTGTAGCGGTAGGTCAAGAGCCGGCTTGTGTGAAAACTTGCCCAACAGGTGCAATTCGCTTCGGTAGTAAAGAGCAAATGAAGTTCTACGCAGAACAACGTATTGCAGACCTTAAAGCTCGTGGTTATGAAAATGCAGGTCTTTACGATCCTGAAGGTGTGGGTGGTACACACGTTATGTATGTATTACATCACGCAGATAAACCAGAACTTTATTCAGGCTTACCGAAAGATCCGAAGATTGACACCACAGTTACACTATGGAAAGACGTCTTAAAACCGGTTGCAGCCGTTGCATTAGGTGGCTTAGCATTAGCAGAAGTTGCACACTATGTAACCGTTGGTCCAAACGTTGAAGAGGATGTTGAAGATCATCACCACAATATTAGAGAAGGAGATAGACATGAGTAAGCCATTTATCGTTACGAATGATACTAAAATTATTCGTCATAAGCCGTTACCTCGTGTTAGTCACTGGTTCCTCGTTATTTCATTCTTTATGACGATGTTTACTGGTGTGGCATTCTTCTTCCCTGATTTTGCGTGGCTCACTGAGATCTTAGGTACACCACAAATTGCTCGTGCAATACACCCTTTCACTGGGATTATTATGTTTATTGCATTTATTATTATGGTGCTAGTTTATTGGCATCATAATATTCCGGAGAAAAACGATATTCGCTGGGCAAAAGGCATTGTTGAGGTGTTAAAAGGTAATGAACACGCGGTTGCCGATAACGGCAAATACAATCTAGGTCAGAAATTACTATTCTGGACATTGATTCTTGCGATGTTTACCCTCTTAATTACAGGGATTATTATGTGGAGGCAATTTTTCTCTCACTATTTCTCAATTCCGGTATTAAGAATTGCGATTTTACTTCACTCATTTAGTGCATTTATGTTATTTACTGGAATTCTAGTACATATCTATATGGCATTCTGGGTAAAAGGCTCAATTAGAGGTATGGTTGAAGGCTGGGTAACAGTTCGCTGGGCAAAAAAACACCACCCAAAATGGTATCGTGAAGAAATCTTACCTGAAATCGAAAAACACGTTAAGAAAGATAACACTATTCAATAATCACCAAAGTGCGGAGAATTCCGCACTTTTATTTTATAACTATGTTATATAACTTAGGAAAGTTATGAGTATCAAAATTTTACCGCAAGATGAAATTCAACAAGTTGCAAGTTCATTTCAACAACCTGAATTACTTTTTGCTAACCCTAAAAACCTCTACTCTCGCCGTGCAAAACGTTTACGCGAATTAGCTAAAGAAAATCCGTTTGGCGATTATATGGAATTCTCCGCTAATTTAGTGGATATTCAGCTTGAATTATTAACCAGCAGACCAATTGCAAATTATTCGGAAAAAATAACTGCTTGTGTAGAATTAACACAAGGAGATAAACCATTAAACAGTAAAAATTTCCAACGTAGTGATGAATGGCGAGAGCTATTATTCGCTATTATTGAGAAATTCAAGCCTTATGCAAATGATCCTATTCTTCCAACACTAGAATGGTTAGAAAAAGCCTCTGCTTCTGAATTAGAAACGCTAGCGGATAATCTTTTAAATGAGCATTATGAACTTGTAGCAGCCGATAAGGCCGTATTTATTTGGGCAGCTCTTTCACTCTACTGGGTGCAACTAGCTCAGCAGTTACCTCGTAATACCCGTGCTGAAGTTGGACATAAACATTTTTGTCCTGTGTGTAATTCCGCACCTGTTACCAGTGTCATTCATTTTGGTGAAGCACAAGGTTTACGCTACCTACACTGTTCTTTATGCGAAAGCGAGTGGCACGTTGTACGGGCAAAATGTACTAACTGTGATGAAACAGGTAAGCTAGATTACTGGAGCTTAGATTCTGTTGAAGCAGCAGTGAAAGCAGAAAGCTGTGGAGATTGCCACTCTTACTTAAAAGTGCTTTATCAAGATAAAGATTTTAACGTTGAGCCTGTAGCAGACGATTTAGCCAGCCTGTTTTTAGATTCTGAAATGGAGCAAAAAGGCTTATCGAGAAGCGGGGTAAATCCATTCTTATTTCAAGGCGAATAGCTAAAATAAAACGGAGCATAAGCTCCGTTTTGTTATCTAGGTCTCGAAACTTTTTTAGTCTCACACCTATTTTCAATAACATCTCTCTCTGACATAAAAGCATAGCGGCATTGAGATTTATAATATTGAATTTCAGCAGCATCTGGAATCCGTTGAGCACCGACACGCAATTCCTCCATAGAAAAACTACTTTCCGAATTGTCCTCTACCGGCTTTTTTAGTATTCTACGTTCTGAAATCTTAAATGTCGGTTTATTATTTTCCTGCTCTTCCAAGTCACTTATATTAGTTTTACTATTAGGCTGTGCATAAACATTCCCAATCATAAACGAACATAAGGTCACTAAGATAAGAGATGTCCTCATATTTTTCCTAAAAATTATTAGAATAATATTCTCTATCCATCGCCATATTCTATTATATTTATCGCATTGTGACAAATTCTTCTGAACCTGTTGGGTGAATTGCGACTGTATTGTCGAAATCCGCCTTTGTTGCTCCCATTTTGATTGCAACTGCAAATCCTTGAATCATCTCATCAACGCCAAAGCCAATGCCGTGTAACCCGACAATTTTTTCTTCTTTGCCTACACACACCAACTTCATTCGACAAGGTTGGCGATGTTGAGTTACCGCTGTGTACATTGCGGTAAAAGAAGATTTATAGACTTTTACATTCTCTTTGCCATATTGCTCAATAGCTTGTGGCTCAGTTAAGCCAATAGCTCCAATTGGAGGGTGACTAAATACTACCGTTGGCACTAAATTATAGTCTAGATGTTCGTTTGGTTTATTGTTGAATAAACGTTCTGATAATCGGCGACCTGCTGCCACCGCTACGGGCGTTAATTCAATACCACCTTCAATAATATCGCCTACTGCGTAAATATTTGGCACATTGGTATTTTGGAATTTATCCACCTTGATAAAACCGCGTTCGTTTGTTTTAACACCTGTTACCTCTAAGTTAATCACATCGGTTGCAGGTTCACGTCCAATTGCCCAAACTAAGGTTTCAATAGTGGTTTCACGCCCATCTTCTAAAGCTAAAGTAAGTGTTCCATCTTGGTTTTTCGTTACTTTTTGCGGAATTGCTTGAGTGTGCAACTCAATGCCATCTTGCTCTAACACCTCTAACAATGTTTCGACAATAAGTGGATCCTGCTGGCGTAAAGGTGCGTGCTGACGCACAAACAAATGCGTTTTTACGCCTAAACTATTAAATACACCTGCTAATTCAACAGCAATATAGCCAGCCCCTATAATTGCCACTGATTTTGGTAATTCATTTAATGCAAATACACCATCTGACGTAATGCCATATTCTGCCCCTTCTAAATTAGGAATAGTTGGGCGACCACCTGTTGCAATTAAAATATGATCAGCCGTTATATCTTCTTTCAATCCATCTTCATAACTCACTTCAATAGTTTTTGTATCTTTAAAGCGAGCAAAACCATTTAACACATCAACATTATTTTTACTCAGTACGTTATTGTATGAAGTGTGAATACGCTCAATATAGGCTTGTCGACTTTCCACCAATTTTGCATAATCAAAATGTTCAACAGAGACATCAAAGCCATAATCAGAGGCATAACGGTGAATTGCTTCTGCAATTTGAGCACCATAAAACATTACTTTTTTCGGCACGCAACCTACATTAACACAAGTACCACCTAGATGTTTTGCTTCAATAATCGCACATTTTTGCCCATAGCTTGCCGCTCGATTGATAGAAGCAATACCGCCACTACCACCACCAATTGCAATATAATCATAATGTTTTGCCATAATTTCGTCCTATCAATTCGTCTAAATAATAATAAAAGCGATTTTATTATAATCGCTTTTAGCCAAAATGTATGCTGCCTAAGATTAATTTTTAATGTGTTGAGCATTCAAAATTTTATCAATATATGCCAACACTAAAGCAGAAACCACAAAAGTAAGATGAATAATTACCTGCCACATCATTTGCTTCTCATCAAGGTTGGAGGCATTAATGAAAGTTTGCAACAAGTGAATAGATGAAATACTGATAATTGCCATCGACAGTTTGACTTTCAGTACCGTCGCATTAACGTGATCAAGCCATTCAGGCTGATCTGGGTGTCCATCAACTCGCAATCTAGACACAAAGGTTTCATAGCCACCTACAATCACCATCACTAAAAGATTAGCAATCATCACCACATCAATCAAATTCAATACAGCAAGCATTACCATATTTGAATCCATTTGGTTGAGATCAACCACCAAATGATATAGCGACTTCATAAACTTGTACGCATAAATCCCCTGCACCACAATTAAACCTAGATAAATAGGCAACTGTAGCCAGCGGCTGGCAAAAATCATTTTGCCGAAAAAGTTCGATTTTGGATCTAATCCTGTATTCATATCAATCCCACATAATTATAAAAACACAATAATAAAAGCGGTCGAATTCTAGCAATTTTTTGCAAAAAAATTAAGAGATTCGACCGCTTGTTGTGAAGATTATTGACTATTTTTTAAATCCTTTGCCGTTATTCCAAGACACCGTGTATTCTAAGCCTAAACGGCAACTTGGTAATGCCGGATTTGCCGCTCGACCAATGGCTAATAACATTACCGGCAGATAACGAGAGCTATCAATTTCGAGTAAATCCATTACAGCACTACGGTTAAATACACCAATTGCGTGGGTATCGTAGCCTCTGTCTTTAGCAATCAGCATCAGCTGCATAGCAGTTAAACTGCTATCGATTAGCACCTGATCACGAATATCCGCATCTGTTAATTGCTGATGGAGACCGAGTAGAAAATCAAATTTACGATCACGAAACTCTTGGTGCAAACAACCTGTTTCAACCGATTGATCAACAATATCACCTAATAATTTGTCATATTGCAAATCGGCAAGCACCACAACCACAGCAGAGGCTGTTTCACAAGGTGGTCCATTAAAAGCAACATTGCCCGACAGCTCTTTTTTGACTGCCTCATCATCAACCACCACAAATCGCCAAGGCTGCAAATTCGCTTTTGAAGGGGCAAATTGTGCTAAGGTTAGCATCTCTTGCAGCTCTTCACGGTTGATTTTCACGGTAGGATTAAAGGCTTTAATAGTTTTGCGTTGCTCAATAACTGTTTTTAATTCCATCTTATTTCTCCTCTACAAACACTTTTTAGTCTATAACGTCGAAACGCTCAATGTAATAATTGAAAATAGGTATTCCGCCAATTTATTGAGATAAGTCAAAAATTATCACATAAACAAGCGGTCAGATTTTGCTGAAAAATTTGCAAATCACTTGCAAAAAATTTCCAAAATTTAACCGCTTGTTGCTATTTCTTATTCGCTTTTAACATCGCCATTAAGTTCGCTATATTAGCGGACGATTTTGCCTCTTTCTGCTCTTCTGTAAGCCTTGGTTTACTGCTTTCCCACACCAAATCGTCTTGCGGTAATTCCATTAAAAAACGGCTTGGCTCGGGTTTGATGATTTCGCCATATTGGCGGCGTTCCTTACAGAGTGAAAAAGTAAGCGTTTGTTGGGCTCGGGTAATGCCCACATAAGCCAAACGGCGTTCCTCTTCCACATTCTCTTCATCAAGGCTGGTTTGGTGTGGCAAAATGCCCTCCTCCATTCCAATTAAGAAAACGTGTGGAAATTCTAAGCCTTTGGAGGCGTGAAGCGTCATTAGCTGTACTTGGTCGGCTTCATCGTCATCTTCGCCACGCTCTAACATATCTCGCAAGGTTAAGCGGTTTACTACTTGTACCAAACTCATCGGCTCTTCTATTTCATCGCCCTCTAACATTCCTTGCACCCATTCAAACAAGGTCTGCACGTTTCGGCTCTGCATTTCCGCCACTTTTGGATTTGCAGCCATTTCATACAAATAGGCTTCGTATTGAATTTTTGCCAACAAATCTTTTACCGCTTCAATCGGGTCAGACCGCTCTGCTTGGTCGGCAATTTCCACAATCCAACGGGCAAAATCTTGCAAGGCTTGGTAAGGTTTTGGCGTTAAGCGTTGAATCAGCTCAAAATCGAAAATCGCCTCAAATAAGCTGACTTGTTTTTCATTCGCCAGTATTCCCAATTTTTCTAATGTTGCAGCCCCAATTTCCCGTTTTGGCGTGTTTACAATCCGCAAAAATGCCGCATCATCATCTTGGTTTACCACCAAACGCAGATACGCCATCATATCTTTAATTTCCGCTCGGGCAAAAAATGATGTGCCGCCCGAAATTTTGTAGGGAATACGGTTCTGCATGAGCAATTTTTCCAACAAACGGGATTGACTATTACCCCGATATAAAATCGCATAATCTTTATACTTTGTTTTGCAAGAAAAACGGTGTGCAATCAGCTCCCCAACAATTCGCTCCGCCTCGTGTTCTTCATTTTTCGCTTCAATTACATTTAGCTTTTCGCCTTCGCCAAGCTCTGAAAACAGGCGTTTAGTAAACAGATGGTCGTTGTTGTCGATCAAAATATTGGCACAATGCAAAATCCGCTGGCTGGAACGGTAATTCTGCTCCAACTTGATCACTTTTAAATCAAAATCTTCACGCAGCCGCTGCATATTTTCTGGCTTCGCTCCACGCCAAGAGTAGATAGATTGGTCATCATCGCCCACCACCGTAAAGTTTGGCTCGTTGCCGACAATCAGCTTAATTAACTCATATTGGCTGGTATTGGTGTCTTGATATTCATCAACCAACAAATAGCGAATTTTGTTCTGCCAACGTTCTTTTGCCTCTGGAAATTGGCGAAACAGCAATACAGGCAGCATAATCAAATCATCAAAATCCAACGCATTATAGGCTTTAAGTTGATTTTGATAGAGCTGATAAAAATGCGAAAAGACTCGCTCACGCTCATCACGCACACGAGAAATGACCATTTCAGGCGAAAGCAGATCATTCTTCCAATTTGAAATGGTGGAAATCAGGGCCTTCAGTAAATCTTTATCTTCCGTAACATTTTCAGGCAATAAATGTTTGAGTAAGGCGATTTGGTCGTGTTCATCAAACAAGGTCATACCTGATTTAAAGCCCAGCAATTTGTATTCACGCTTTAAAATATCAAAACCGAGTGTGTGGAAGGTAGAAATCGTCAGCCCTTTGCTATTTTCCTTACCAATAGAATGAGCCACCCTCTCCCGCATTTCGCGGGCGGCTTTATTGGTAAAAGTAACCGCCGCAATCTGTTTCGGCGAATAGCCACAATTTGCAATTAAATGAGCAATTTTATTAATAATAACCCGAGTTTTACCCGAACCGGCCCCCGCCAGCACAAGGCAAGCCCCGTTTGTATATTCTACGGCTTGTTGTTGTTGAGAATTGAGTTTCATAAGATAGTTTGAAAAGTAATTGTTGGGAAGTATTTTAACGGAAAGAAAACAAGCGGTCGAATTTCTTAAAAACTTTGCAAAAAATTCTAAAATTTAGACCGCTTGTTAATCCAAGAAAAATCCCCAAAATGTAAATTTTTCCTTTCAATCTTGCCCCTTTAGCTATATCATTATAAGTTGATTTTTTGGGGGCGAGAGCCTGATTTTGTGAGTACTTTTCTTTTTTCAATTTAAGGGAAAAAAACAGTAGATGGAAAAATTAGAACAAAAAGCTATCATCGAGCTTAAAAATGTAACGAAAAGCTACGGTAGTAAAACGATTCTTAAAAATTTGAATTTAACCATTAACGATGGTGAATTTTTAACGATTTTAGGCCCTTCAGGTTGTGGTAAAACAACTGCGTTGCGTTTAATTGCCGGCTTTGAAGATTTAACTGAGGGTTCAATTATTCTTGATGGGCAAGATGTTTCTAATGTTCCGGCAGAACAACGCCCTGTGAATACCGTATTCCAGAGCTATGCGCTTTTCCCACATATGACTATTTTTGAAAATGTAGCATTTGGTTTGCGTATGCAGAAAGTGCCAAATTCAGAAATCGAACCTCGTGTAATGGAAGCATTACGTATGGTGCGTTTAGAAGATAGAGCGCAACAAAAACCTGCTCAGCTTTCTGGTGGTCAGCAACAACGTATTGCGATTGCTCGTGCGGTAGTTAATAAGCCAAAAGTATTGTTATTAGATGAATCTCTATCTGCTCTTGACTATAAATTGCGTAAAGAGATGCAAAATGAGTTAAAAGCGTTGCAACGTCAATTGGGTATTACCTTTATTTTCGTAACACACGATCAGGAAGAAGCATTAACAATGTCTGATCGTATTATTGTAATGAATGGCGGTAAAATTGCTCAAGATGGCACACCTCGTGAAATTTACGAAGAGCCAAGCAACTTATTCGTAGCTCGTTTCATCGGCGAAATCAACGTATTTGATGCAACTGTGATTGAGCGTGTTGATGCAACTAACGTGAAAGCGAATGTAGAAGGTCGCATCTGCAACATTAAAATTGAAGATTTAGACGTTCACCCGAACCAAAAACTAAAAGTATTACTACGCCCTGAAGATATCGTGATTGAAGAGTTAGATGAAAACGAAAGCTCTAAAGCGATTATCGGTCATATTATCGACCGTAACTATAAAGGTATGACGTTAGAGTCTAGCGTAAGATTAGATCATAACGGTATGAACGTATTGGTTAGCGAATTCTTCAACGAAGATGACCCGAACATTGACCACGAAGTAGGGCAAAAAGTGGCTCTTACTTGGTATGAAGGCTGGGAGGTTGTGTTAAACGATGAAGGCGAATAACAAATTCCAAAATGGTGCGGTCGCAACTATTTTCGGTTGGTTATTACTTTTCGTATTAGTGCCGAACGTACTCGTTTTAATTATCAGTTTCTTAACGGAAAATCGTCAAAGCCAATACTTTGTTGATTTTGCGTTTAGCTTAGATGCGTATAAAGCATTATTTAATGACACTTACGCAACCGTATTGTGGAACTCGCTCTATATGGCAGGCGTTGCAACAATTATCTGCTTGGTAATTGGTTACCCTTTTGCGTTTTTTATCGCAAAAATGCCTGCAAAATTGCGCCCGTTTTTACTGTTTTTAGTGGTGTTACCATTCTGGACTAACTCGCTAATTCGTATTTACGGTATTAAAATTTTCTTAGGTGTAAAAGGTTTCTTAAATGAAACTTTATTGGCAATAGGCTTGATCAATGAACCTTTACGTTTATTAAACTCAGAAGCGGCAATTATCATCGGTTTAGTTTACATTCTATTACCATTTATGATTTTGCCACTTTATTCATCAATCGAGAAAATTGATAACCGCTTACTAGAAGCTGCAAAAGACTTAGGGGCAAATGCATTCCAACGTTTCATTAAAGTAACTATTCCACTTACAATGCCGGGCGTTGTGGCGGGTTGTTTATTAGTATTACTACCTGCAATGGGTATGTTCTATGTGGCAGACTTATTAGGCGGCGGTAAAACACCATTGGTAGGTAACATTATTAAGAGCTTATTCTTAAATACTAACCAGTTTGCAGTCGGTTCTGCGGTAAGTATTGCTTTAACTATTTTAATGGCGTTAATGCTTTATGTTTACTATCGTGCAAATAAACTATTAAATAAAAAGGTGGAGCTTGAATAATGAAAAAGATGTTTAGAAACCTTTTTATGTTGGCTGTATTTGCCTACCTATATATTCCAATTATTATTTTAGTGGTAAACTCTTTCAATGCAGACCGTTTCGGCTTGAACTGGAAAGGCTTTACTTGGAACTGGTATGAGCGTTTATTCAGCAATGATACGTTAGTACAAGCAACAATGAACTCATTAACCATTGCGTTCTTCGCTGCTACATTCTCTACTATTTTAGGTGCATTAACTTCAATCGCACTTTATCGTTACCGCTTTCGTGGTAAAAAATTAGTAGGCGGAATGTTATTCGTGGTAATGATGTCGCCAGATATCGTGATGGCGGTATCTATGCTTGTATTATTTATGATCTTAGGTATAAAATTAGGCTTTATTTCGCTATTAATTGCTCACATCACTTTCTGTTTACCTTATGTGGTTATCGCTATTTCATCACGCTTAAGCGATTTTGATGGCAAGATGTTAGAAGCGGCGAAAGATTTAGGTGCAAGTGAAGTCACGATTTTACGCAAAATCATTTTACCACTGGCATTACCTTCAATTATTTCAGGCTGGCTACTAAGCTTTACGATTTCATTAGATGACGTTATCGTCTCTTCATTCGTAACAAGCCCAAGCTACGAAGTATTACCATTGAAAATCTTCTCATTGGTTAAAACAGGTGTAACCCCAGAGGTAAATGCACTAGCAACCATTATGATTATCTTCTCATTAACCCTTGTGGTATTAAGCCAGTTAGTGGTGAGAAAAAAGGCATAAATATAGTTAGTTGATAAGTAAAAAACCTGACTAGCAGCTATTTGCAGTCAGGTTTTTTATTTGCTTAATTATAATTTGTAAATTTTTTAGCTATTCAAGTTTATGAATAGCTTATCTATAAAGCAGCTTGAGAATGATTTTTTAATCAGAAAACAGATAGACGTTTTGATGAGTTTTTATTTCATTGCTTATCAATGATATGTAATGAACACTCAAAAATCTTTGTGCCTTGCCCTAAAAGCGGTGTACCAGCAATAACTGTTAATTTGTGACAACCGACTGGCAAACGATTAAATTGAATACGATTACGTTTCACCTTTCCTGAATCACGTTCACCATTTTCAAGTTCTAATTCCCATACTGTTTGTACTCTTGCCTTTTTGTTAGCAAAAAATAGGGGAATATAAACCGGCGAACTCTTAGAAAAAGTTGCTTGTTCTGGAAGTATTTTATGGGGTTCTTTTTTTGCTTTTATAGACATATATTTCTCCTTAATAGGAGGCAATTATATGGTAATGGCTAGAAATAAAAAAGTGTTGGAATGATATTTAAACCAACACTTTTTAACTAGAGCAAATTTTATTTAATTACACCACACGCCATTCGAGGACCACCACCAAGAGGAGCCGGGTGGTCTGAGTGGTTATCGCCGCCTTCGTGGATCATTAATGAACGACCTTTAATTTCATCTAATTTTTTCAAGCGAGGGGCTAATACTGGATTAGTTGATGTACCATCGTGTAAAACGGTTAATGCAGGTAAATCGCCTAAATGAGCATCATCAGACCACGGGAAGCCGTGATGTGGGGCTTTATTAGGGTTCCAGTGTCCTCCTGCGGCTAAGCCTGCTGTGAGCTTGCCACCTTTTTCTTTTGCATCACAGCTTGGGTTTTCGTGAATATGGAAGCCGTGTAAGCCTTCTGTTAAATCTTTTAGATTTGGAGTAAATACTAAGCCGTATTTAGATTCAGTAATTTCTACTGTACCAATATCTTTATTGCCTTTTTCTACATCAAGAAGTTGAATCGGCACGGTAATTTTTCCAGTTCGGCTGCTGTTACCGAAAAGCTGAATAAAGAACCTAATGTAATTGCTAATGCTGTTTTCATTTTCATAAGACTGCCCTTTTTCATAGATAAGCCGTAATTGGCAATTCATTTTAACCATAGCAGTCAAATTTTGTCAAAGTTCTACAAACAAATAAAAAACATTGATTTTTCAATGAAAATCCTGTATTTATTTAAATTTTAAAACAATAACTTTTTAGGAGCAAGCACAATGCAAAATGTAGGTTTTATCGGTTGGCGTGGAATGGTGGGTTCAGTATTAATGGATCGTATGGTAGAAGAAAATAACTTCGCTAACATCAATCCTATTTTCTTTACTACTTCACAAGCTGGTCAAAAAGCCCCAGTATTTGGTGGAAAAGATGCTGGTGAATTAAAAGATGCCTTTGATATCGAAGAATTAAAAAAATTAGACATCATCGTAACCTGTCAAGGTGGCGATTATACCAACGAAGTTTATCCAAAATTAAAAGAAAGCGGCTGGAACGGTTACTGGATTGATGCTGCTTCTGCACTTCGTATGAAAGATGATGCAATCATCGTATTAGACCCAGTAAACCAACACGTTATTTCTGAAGGCTTGAAAAACGGTATTAAAACTTTCGTAGGTGGTAACTGTACGGTAAGTTTAATGCTAATGGCAATCGGTGGCTTATTTGAAAAAGATTTAGTGGAATGGGTTTCTGTTGCTACTTACCAAGCTGCTTCTGGTGCTGGTGCAAAAAATATGCGTGAATTACTTTCACAAATGGGTGAATTAGAAGATAGCGTAAAAGCAGAATTAGCAAATCCTGCTTCTTCAATTTTAGACATTGAACGTAAAGTAACCGCAAAAATGCGTGCGGACGATTTCCCAACTGAGAACTTCGGTGCGGCATTAGGTGGTAGCTTAATTCCTTGGATTGATAAATTATTACCTGAAACAGGACAAACCAAAGAAGAGTGGAAAGGCTATGCGGAAACCAACAAAATCTTAGGTTTAAGCGAAAATCCAATTTCTGTTGATGGTTTATGCGTGCGTATTGGCGCATTACGTTGCCACAGCCAAGCATTCACAATTAAGCTGAAGAAAGATATTCCATTAGCAGAAATTGAGCAAATCATTGCAGCTCACAATGAATGGGTGAAAGTGATTCCAAACGACAAAGAAACCACATTGCGTGAATTAACACCTGCGAAAGTAACCGGCACATTAAGCGTACCAGTTGGGCGTTTACGCAAATTAGCAATGGGTGGTGAATATTTAGCAGCATTCACGGTGGGCGACCAATTATTATGGGGTGCAGCAGAGCCTGTTCGCCGTATTTTAGTTCAATTAACTAAATAACCCTAATAACCAGTCTCTACAAGCGGTCAGAATTTGTAAATTTTTTGCAAAATTTGACCGCTTGTTTGTTATAATTCTTTTCATCTTTTTTCACTTTTAGATGAATAAATTATGAAGCCCATTTTCCTAGAAATCCGTCATTTAAGAACATTAGTTGCGTTAAAAGAAAGCGGCAGCGTTTCTTTAGCAGCAAAACGTGTGCATTTAACCCAATCAGCCCTTTCCCATCAAATCAAACTCTTAGAAGAGCAGTACGCTCTTACACTATTCGAACGTAAAAGCTCGCCCATTCGCTTCACCCAAGCAGGAGAACGCTTAATTAAACTTGCCTATGATATTTTGCCACAAGTGATCGAGGCTGAGCTTGATTTGGCTCGGGTAAAACAAGGTGAAGTGGGCGAAGTGCGGGTTGCGGTGGAATGCCATACTTGTTTTGACTGGTTAATGCCTGCAATGGATACTTTCCGCCAGCATTGGCCATTAGTGGAATTGGATATTGTATCGGGCTTCCATACGGATACAGTGGGCTTATTATTAAGCCATAGGGCAGATTTGGCGATTGTGTCGGAAGTTGAAGATAATTCAAGCATTATTTGTAAACCGCTATTTTCTTATGAAATGGTGGGGATTTGCTCGAAAGATCACCCTCTTGCAACAAAAGAAGTGTGGGAAGCGGAAGATTTTAAAGATGAAACCCTCATTACCTACCCTGTGCCTGATGATATGCTCGATTTACTGCGTAAAGTGCTAAATCCTGCGGGCATTAAAGTTACTCGTCGCAATAGCGAATTAACCATTGCCATTATTCAGCTTGTGGCAAGCCGTCGAGGGGTGGCAGCTCTGCCTTATTGGGCGGTTAAACCTTATTTGGACAGAGGCTATGTGGTAGCTCGCAAAATCACTCAGCAAGGTTTATATAGCAACCTTTATGGGGCAATTCGTGAATCAGATGCTGCCCTTGCCTACCTAGATGATTTCCACGACACCATCAAAGATCAAAGTTTTGCAACGCTGCCGGGCTTAATGGTATTGGAATAGAAACAACAAGCGGTCTATTTTGTTCATTATTTTGCAAATTGAACAACATAGACCGCTTTTATTTAAAAGAAATTATCGACTGCCAATTCTGAAAATATTTCGCATTGTCGCTATTTTTGCCGATAACCAACCTATAAACACACAAAGCACAATTAAGAAAAAGGCCTCGCTAAAATTTAAGCTCTTTAGTTCAAATTGAACCGTGAACATATCGGTTACATACTTCACAATGCCTGTAAAATAGCTAATCGTTACTGCACTAAACAGTACAGCTAACAGGCTGCCGAAAAAGCCGTAAATCATTCCTGTGTAAAGGAACGGACGAGCAATAAAGTGATCGGTTGCGCCTAGAATTTGTTGCACTTCAATCGCTGCTTTGCTATTTGCCACATCGGTACGAACGCTATTACCAATCACTAAAAAGACCGCTAATAACATCAATAATGTACACACAATTGCAATACGTGCAATAAGCCAAGTTAAAGCGGTTAATTTTTCCAACCAGCCGTTATCTAAGCGAACTTCCTGTACGCCTTTGATTTGTTGTAAACCGTTGCGTAACTCAACCATTGCATCACCACTATTGAAATTTGCTTTTGGTTTTAAGGTAACTACCGCCGGCAGTGGATTTTCATCTAAAATATCTAACGCTTCTCCAAAGCCTGTCCAAGAGCGAAATTCCTCTAAACTCTGCTGACGAGAAATATAATTAAAGGAATCAATTTTATCTGATTCATAAGCACGAATACGATCAACCACCGTATTGACATCGTGTTCCGCTAAGTTTTTGTGCAGATAAACCGTAAGTTGTGGTTCTGGATAAAACTGTGTTGCCGCTGTGTGCGTATTTTTCCACAGTAAATAACTTACCGTTGGAATAGTGAGTGAAACCGCAATCACTAATATGGTTAAAAATGTACCTAGTTTGCGTTTCATTAAATCTTGCCAGACCGCTCGTAAAGAGTAGCTGGTTTGAGCACCTAATTTGTTAAATGAACGAATCATAATCTTCCCTTAAAATTTAAGATGCCCTTGTTCCAACACCAAACACGGTTTTGGACATTTTGAGATGATATTGGTATCGTGTGTCGCAATAAGCACCGTAGTGCCAGCCTGATTAAACTCTTCAAATAAACGGAAAATTTCAAACGAGAGCTTTTCATCTAAATTCCCCGTTGGTTCATCTGCTAACAACAAAATTGGGCGATGAACAATGGCTCTGGCAATATCAACACGTTGCTGTTCGCCGCCTGAAAGATGCAATGGTAGATAATTGGCTTTATCCGCAAGCCCTACTCGCTCAAGCGCAATAAGCGCTTCACGCTCTACAATCGCTTGGTTCATACCTAAAATAATGAGCGGGAGGGCAACATTATCTAAAATGGTTCTATCGGTTAATAAACGATAATCTTGGTGTACCATTCCGATTTGACGGCGTAAAAACGGCAATTCGTGATGAGAAAGACGAGTAATATCGTGTCCGTTAAACAAAATTTGCCCACCATTGGCACGCTCAATGCCCATAATTAATTTTAACAGCGTACTTTTACCTGCACCGGAATGCCCTGTAATATACGCCATTCCACCTGCTGGCAAGTGGAAATCAATGCCTTGTAAAGCAGGTTTACCGCCTTTGTAAACCTTATTCACATTAGTAAATTTAATCATTGTTGTTCGTCCTCGTGGCTAAATAAGGCTTCGATAAATTCTTCTGCGTTAAACGGACGTAAATCTTCAATCTTCTCGCCCACCCCGATAAATCGGATAGGAATATTGAATTGATCCGCAATCGCAAAAATCACACCGCCTTTTGCCGTACCGTCTAATTTGGTTAATGTAATGCCCGTTAAGCCCACCGCTTCATTAAATAATTTTGCTTGGCTAATTGCATTCTGCCCCGTGCCTGCATCCAGGGTAAGCATAATTTCGTGCGGTGCGGTTTCGTCATATTTTTTCATCACACGCACGATTTTTTTCAACTCGTCCATCAAGTTGTTTTTGTTTTGTAATCTGCCTGCAGTGTCTGCAATTAGCACATCAATCCCTTTTGCCGCTGCAGATTGCATTGCATCAAAAATCACAGAGGCAGAATCTGAACCCGTGCTTTGTGCCACCACAGGAATGTTATTTCGCTCGCCCCAAACTTGAAGTTGCTCTACTGCTGCTGCACGGAAAGTGTCGCCTGCAGCTAACATCACCGATTTCCCTTCATTTTGGAATTTACGAGCAAGTTTACCAATAGTTGTGGTTTTGCCCACACCATTAACGCCCACCATTAAAATCACATACGGTTTTTTCTCTTCAAGCACTAAAGGCTGAGCCACAGGTTTTAACACTTCGCCCAACTCAATTTTTAATTGCTGGTAAAGCAACTCAGCATCTTTTAACTGCTTTTTCGTGGCGTGCTGCGTTAAATTATTGATGATTTTTTGTGTGGTCGGCATACCTAAATCCGCCACAAGTAGCTGTTCTTCTAGCTCCTCAAATAATTCATCATCAATTTTCTTGCCACTGAAGAAATTGCGGAAACCCGAACCAATGTTTTGCTTGGTTTTAATTAGGCCTTGAATTAAACGGTTAAAGAAACCTCCTTGACTAGGCTTTTCTTGATATTCGTCTTGAATTGTCGGCTCTTCAACAATCTCTTGAGCATCTAAAGGCTCTGGTTCGGTAATGATTGGCTCTACAACATCTTCAACTAAAACCGCCTGAGGTAAATCTTCGCTTACAGCAACTTCCTGAGCTACCGCTTCTTCCACTTGAGCTTCTTCTACTTGATAAGTCACTTGCTCTTGTTCGTTAAGATCTAGCTGCTCAGTTGCAATATTTTGCAGATTTTCGACCGCTTGTTCGCCTTTTTCTTCCTCAAATGTCTGTTCAATTTTGTCTTCAACATCATCAAAGAACTCTTTTACCTCTTCAACTTTTTCTTCAACAAACTCTTTGAACTCTTCGACTTTTTCCTCGAATTTATCCTCAATTTCCTCAAACTTCTGTTCAATTTGATCTTCTTTTTCCTCAAAATAGTCTTCTAGCTGATCTGCCTTTTCTTCGATTCTATCTTCCAGATCATCTAATTTCTCAGAAAACGATTTCTCGGTTTCTGGTTTAATAATCACAGGCTCTTCGGGTTGAATAACCTCTTGTTCTTGCTGAATATCTTCCTGTTTTGTTTCTTCTTTCTTACCAAATCCAAGCCAAGACCAAAAACCTTTTTTCTTCTCTGACATATTTTTCTCTCATTTATACTGAAAATAGACTAAACTTACATAGTTTATCAAAAAATCCTTTATTTTCCTTTAGTGAGTATGAAAAAAAATCGAAATTCTCCGCAATCTAACCAACAAATGGGCGAAGTACGTATTATTGCTGGGCTTTGGCGAGGTAGAAAATTACCCGTATTGAATGCAGAAGGGCTACGCCCCACCACAGATCGAGTGAAAGAAACGCTGTTTAACTGGTTAATGCACGATATTGCTCACGCACGCTGTTTAGATTGCTTTGCAGGCAGTGGCTCTCTGGGGTTTGAGGCACTTTCTCGCCAAGCACAAGCGGTCGTTTTTTTGGAAAAATTTGCAAATGCCGCTAATTTGTTGAAGAAAAATCTGCAAACCTTAAAAACAGAAAATGGCTCTGTTGTTCAAACCGATACGTTACAATATCTATCAAATAAAAATAGCGGTGAGCCATTTGATATTGTGTTTATCGATCCCCCTTTTCATCAAAATCTTGTGCCACAAGTACTAACATTGCTAGTTGAAAATAACTGGTTGGCAGAAAATGCGATTTTGTATGTGGAAACGGAAAAAAATCACGCCCCATTAAATTTGCCTGAAGGCTGGCAACTTTTAAAAGAGAAAACGGCGGGAATGGTAGTAAGCCGTTTAATTCAAGCGTAATATTTTTGTTTTTTATAACTAAAAAGCATAAAATAAAACTTATCTATCTAACACTTTTATGGTAGGACTATTAGAATCAACATATGAAAAAATTAACTCCTGATGAAGCAATAGATATTGCATACGATATTTTCTTAGAAATGGCTGGCGAGAATTTAGACCCTGCCGATATTTTACTGTTTAATCTCCAGTTTGAAGAGTGTGGTGCGGTCGAAATGGTCGAAACCAGTGAAGATTGGGATCAAGAAATCGGCACGCTGATCGACCCAGAAGCCTTTGCGGAGGTTTGGGTTGGCTTAGTAAATGAGAAAGATGAAATGGACGATGTATTCGCCCGTTTCTTAATTTCACACGAAAAAGAAAATCGTGAATATCACGTTGTTTGGAAAGAATAATAAGGAAAAATATGTCGAACATCGATACATCTCAACCTATTAACGCCTCACTAAAATTTCGTGAAGCAATGGCACATTTATCATCAGCGGTAAGCATCGTTACCTCTAACGGAGCAGCTGGCAAAGTTGGGCTTACTGTTTCTTCAGTAAGCTCAGTAACCGATGCTCCCCCAACGGTGCTTTTTTGCGTGAATAAAAACAGCCACGTTCACGATATTATCAAGCACAACGGCAAAGTCTGTATTAATGTGCTAAGCCACGAGCAAGAAGACATCGCCAAACATTTCGCTGCTATTCTTGAAAGCACAATGGAAGAGCGTTTTAGCTGGGATATTTGGGATAATGGCTTTGACGATCAGCCTGTGTTACGCAGTGCCATTTCGGCTTTACAAGGCAATATTGTGGATACTCACGCTGTGGGTACACATACTATTTTTGTGGTGGAAGTTAACCATATTGATGTCGAGCCGAACCACAGTTTAATTTATTTTGCTCGTCAATTTAGAAGTGTAAACATTGACTAACAAAATATATTTCACATAAATTTGATCAAATCCGACTTTTTTAGTCGGATTTTTTGTTTTCAGGCATTTAAACAGTGATAAAATTTTCCCACTCGTTTTTTCACAGAAGGACAGAACAATGGAAAATTTAATCTGCTATAAACAAATGCCAGTGTGGACAAAAGACACCTTGCCACAAATGTTCCAAGAAAAGCACAATACTAAAGTGGGCACTTGGGCGAAACTCACCATTTTAAAAGGCTCGCTAAAATATTACGAATTAACCGAAGATGGCGAAGTGATTAAAGAAGATATTTTCGATGTAAACCGCCAACGCCCAATGGTTGAGCCTCAACTATGGCACAAAGTTGAAGCGTTATCTGATGATCTTGAATGCCAACTTGCCTTTTATTGCAAACCAGAAGATTACTTTGCGAAAAAATACAACCTCACTACAACCCACTCTGAAGTGTTAAATGCGGTTAATTATGTAAAAGGTGGCAAAGCCTTAGATTTAGGCTGCGGACGAGGCCGTAATTCTCTTTACCTAAATTTATTAGGCTTTGATGTAACCGCTGTTGATCAGAATCAGGAAAGCATCGATTTCCTCAACTATATGATCGAAAAAGAACAAGCTCAGAATATTACGGCAGATATTTATGATATTAACGAGGCAACCATCGCCAATCAAAATGGCGAATATGATCTGATTATTTCAACGGTGGTAATGATGTTCTTAAACCGTGAACGCATTCCAGCAATTGTTGAAAATATGCAGAAAAACACCAAAGTGGGTGGCTATAATTTGATTGTGTGTGCAATGAGTACCGATGATTACCCTTGCCCAATGCCATTCTCCTTTACCTTTGCGGAAGGCGAGCTGGCAAATTATTACAAAGATTGGGAACTGGTAAAATATAACGAAGATTTAGGGCATCTCCACAAAACCGATGAGCACGGCAACCGTATTCAGCTTCGTTTTGCAACGATGTTAGCGAAGAGAATGGCTTAACGATGAACTTATAGGGACAAATTGTGATTTGCTCCTACATTCTCTCGTAGAATAATTAGATTTCTTTCAAAATTTACATTTCGCAAACGTTTGCTTATGCTATAATACCCTCGTTTTTTCATTCATTTACTGTTGAGGTTAAAGTGAGCAACACACAACTTAGTTACAAAGATGCCGGCGTTGATATCCACGCAGGAAACGAATTAGTCGAACGAATCAAAGCTGATGTTAAACGTACTCGTCGCCCTGAGGTAATGGGCGGTTTAGGCGGTTTTGGGGCATTATGTGCATTACCAAGCAAATATAAAGAGCCTATTTTAGTATCAGGTACTGATGGTGTGGGTACAAAACTACGTTTAGCCATTGATCTCAACAAACACGATACCATTGGGCAAGATTTAGTCGCAATGTGTGTGAATGATTTAGTCGTACAGGGTGCAGAACCCCTTTTCTTCTTAGACTACTACGCAACAGGCAAATTAGATGTTGATGTTGCGGCAAATGTGGTAAAAGGCATTGCTGATGGCTGTGAAATGTCGGGTTGTGCATTAGTAGGTGGTGAAACCGCTGAAATGCCGGGAATGTACCACGAAGGCGATTACGATTTAGCAGGCTTCTGCGTAGGTATTGTTGAAAAAGCAGGCATTATTGATGGTTCAGCCGTTCAAACAGGAGATGTATTAATTGCTCTCGCTTCAAGTGGCCCACACTCAAACGGCTATTCGTTAATTCGTAAAGTGTTAGAAGTGAGCAATACCAATCCAGCAACGGAATTATTAGAAGATAAACCACTTAGCGAACATTTACTCGCTCCAACCAAAATTTATGTGAAATCGGTGTTAAAATTAGTGGAAGAAGTGAATGTTCACGCTATCGCTCACTTAACAGGAGGCGGTTTCTGGGAAAATATTCCTCGTGTATTGCCAGAATCTGCTAAAGCAGTTATTGATGAATCAAGCTGGCAATGGCCTGCAGTGTTTAAATGGTTACAAGAAAAAGGTAACATCAGCCGTTATGAAATGTACCGTACCTTTAACTGTGGTGTAGGAATGGTCATTGCTCTGCCTATGGCTGACGTTGAAAATGCGTTAAGCGTGCTAAAAGAAGCTGGCGAAAAGGCGTGGGTTATCGGTAAAATTGAAGAGCTAGGCACTGGCTCTGAGCAAGTTGAAATCAACTAATTTGCAAAATAAATCACTTTTTTAACCGCTTGTAGTAAGATCGTTGTTACAAGCGGTTAATTTTTTACAAAGGATTGCAAATGAAACTATTTTGGTTCACCTATTTCGCACTAATGAATATAAGTGCCTTTTACTTAATGTATAGCGATAAACAGAAATCAATCAAAAAAGAATGGCGAGTACCAGAAGTTACACTACTCTCTTTCTGCTTTTTAGGTGGTGCTATTGGCACTTATTTAGCAATGAAATATTTCCGCCATAAAACTAAGCATTGGTATTTTCACATTGCAGTTATCTTCTCCACTTTCACTTGGTTAATTGGCTTGCCCTATTTTTATTTAGCGTTGTAATCACTTTAATTTATCATTAGTTTTTCTAATCCGAAAGCACAATTTATATCCTAGTCCGCTATTTAGAAATTTGATGTAGATCACGTTTTTCATCCCTTAAAATAGGTATTATTTAGCAAAATTTAATTCTATCTACTAAAGGAGATAAAAATGTCAAATGTACGTATTGAACACGATTTACTAGGCGAAAGAGAAGTGCCGAATGAGGCTTATTGGGGAATTCATACATTAAGAGCGATTGAGAATTTTAATATTTCAAATGTAACTATTTCTGACGTACCTGAATTTGTGCGTGGTATGGTAATGGTTAAAAAAGCTACTGCATTAGCAAATGGCGAACTCGGTGCAATTCCGAAAAAAGTAGCAAATGCGATTGTTCAAGCCTGTGATGAAGTATTAGTAAAAGGCAGATGTTTAGACCAATTCCCATCTGATGTTTATCAAGGTGGTGCTGGCACATCGGTAAATATGAACACCAATGAAGTGATTGCCAATCTAGCCCTTGAAATTTTAGGGGAAGAAAAAGGCAAATACGACATCGTCAATCCGATGGATCACGTGAATGCTAGCCAATCAACGAACGATGCCTACCCAACGGGCTTCCGTATTGCAGTGTATAACAGCATTATCAAATTAATTGATAAAATTACTTACCTAAAAACCGCTTTTGAAAATAAAGGAAAAGAATTTGCTGATGTATTAAAAATGGGTCGTACCCAATTACAAGATGCGGTTCCGATGACACTTGGCCAAGAATTCCAAGCCTTTGCCGTGTTATTAGATGAAGAAGTTCGTAACCTAAAACGCACAGCAGAGTTACTACTTGAAGTGAACTTAGGGGCGACTGCAATCGGTACAGGCTTAAATACCCCTGAAGGCTATTCACAACTTGCGGTGAAATATCTGGCTGAAGTTACCCAACTTCCTTGTGTTCTCTCAGAAAACTTAATTGAAGCCACCTCAGACTGCGGTGCTTATGTAATGGTACACGGAGCATTAAAACGCACAGCGGTAAAACTCTCTAAAGTATGTAACGACTTACGCTTGCTCTCATCAGGCCCGCGTGCTGGTTTAAATGAAATCAACTTGCCAGAACTTCAAGCAGGTTCTTCTATTATGCCGGCAAAAGTAAACCCTGTTGTGCCAGAAGTAGTAAACCAAGTTTGCTTTAAAGTGTTCGGTAACGACACCACCGTAACATTCGCTGCAGAAGCAGGTCAATTACAATTAAACGTAATGGAACCTGTTATCGGGCAAGCAATATTTGAGTCTATCGACATTCTTGCCAACGCTTGTGTGAACTTGCGTGATAAATGTATTGATGGCATTACAGCTAACCGTGAAATCTGCCAAAACTATGTGTTTAGCTCAATCGGTATTGTAACCTATCTCAACCCATTTATCGGACACCACAATGGAGACATCGTAGGTAAAATCTGTGCAACCACAGGCAGAAGCGTGCGTGAAGTGGTTCTAGAGCGTGGCTTACTCACAGAAGAACAATTAGATGATATTCTTTCTGTTGAGAACCTAATGAACCCAACTTATAAAGCAAAACGCTTTACAGAGGATGAATAAAATCTTCCTGTAAGAAATAGGGCTGGCAGTTAATCATTCTGCCTGTCCTATTATTTTTAATTTAATTTTTATTTAGCTAAGCCAAGCATTTTCCGTCAGCGGTTTTCCAAAGTGACTTTCAATCAATCTTTTAGTTATTTGATGTTCTGGATTAAGTAACACCTCTCTTGTTTTTCCGTATTCTACTACTTCACCGTTTTGCATTACCATTATTTTATCTGCAATATGTTTAATTAGCCCAATATTTTGTCCAACGTAAATGTAAGCAATTCCTTGTTTTTGTTGCACGTTGAGCATTAAATTAAGCAGTTGCGTTTTAACGGAGAAATCAAGTGAGTTTATTGTGTCATCAGCAATAATAATTTCGGGTTCTAAAATTAAGGCTCTGGCAAAGGCAACTCGTTGTTTTTGTCCGCTTGAGGCTTCAGAAATGGGAATCAGGGCATGTTCAGGGTACATTCCCACTAATTTTAAGGTATTAAAAATACGCTCGTTTCGTTCCTGTTCGCTTAAATCAGTTGCTAATCGCAAAGGAGCATCTAATATCTGCCCGATATTGTAGTTTGGATCAAAGGCATCATTTGGATCTTGAAACATCATTCGAATACGTTTGGCACGGTATTTGTAATCGCCAAAATGCAACGGTGTACCTCTAAAAATAATTTCCCCAGAGGTTGGCTCTACCATACCAGTAATCATTTTGGCTAAAGTAGATTTACCTGCTCCATTTTCGCCGATAATTGCCAATGTTTCTTTCTTATTGAGGGTAAAATAAACCTCTTTAACCGCATAGAAATCTTGCTTATGAAACAATCCTGTTCGCTCAATAAAACGCTTGCTGAGGTTGTGTGCTTCAAGTAATGCCATAATATTTATAAGTTGGGAATAAAGTAATAGTTTACCGCAAAAAATAAATAAAAAAAGACCGCTTGTTTACTCACAAGCGGTCAAATTTGCTAAAAACTTTGCAAATTATAATACGTTCACGCAGTTTAAGTCTTCGAAAGATTGCTCTAAGCGTTTAGACATAGACTCTTCCATTTTGCGTAACCAAACACGTGGATCGTAGTATTTTTTGTTTGGTGCATCAGGACCTTTCGGATTACCTAATTGACCTTGTAAGTATGCTTCATTGGCTTTATAGAATTGAAGAATGCCGTCCCAAGCTGCCCATTGGGTGTCGGTGTCGATGTTCATTTTGATTGCACCGTAGCTGATTGCTTCACGGATCTCTTCACGGCTTGAACCTGAACCACCGTGGAATACGAAGTCTAATGATTTCTCCGGTAAACCACGCTCAGTAGAAACGAATTTTTGTGATTCGCCTAAGATTGATGGTTTTAATTTTACATTACCCGGTTTGTAAACACCGTGTACGTTACCGAATGCCGCCGCAATAGTGAAACGTTTGCTGATTGGGCTTAATTGGTCGTAAACGTATAATACTTCAGACGGTTGAGTGTAAAGTTTAGATTCATCAACATCTGAGTTATCCACGCCATCTTCTTCACCGCCCGTTACGCCGATTTCAATTTCAAGCGTCATACCGATTTTATCCATACGAGCTAAGTATTCACGGCAGATTTCCATATTTTCTTCGATTGGCTCTTCTGATAAATCGATCATATGTGAAGAGAATAATGGGCGACCTGTTTCTGCAAAGTGCTTTTCACCTGCTTCGAGTAAGCCGTCAATCCACGGAAGTAAATTTTTTGCTGCGTGGTCAGTGTGAAGAATAACTGGCACACCGTATTCTTCTGCTAATTGATGAACGTGTTTTGCACCTGCAATCGCACCTAATACATCTGTACGAGCGCCTGATGCAGGTTTCAAACCTTTACCTGCATAGAATTGTGCACCACCGTTAGAGAATTGAACGATAACAGGTGATTTCACACGAGCTGCTGTTTCTAATACTGCGTTTACAGAGTCTGAACCTACACAGTTTACCGCTGGGATTGCGAAATTGTTTTCTTTAGCGTAAGCGAATACTTTTTGTACGTCGTCGCCTGTAACAACACCTGGTTTTACGATGTTTAATAATGACATTTTGCTTTTCCTTATAATAAATAAAATCTATATTTTGATAGAGCAAGCCTGGACGCTTACGCCATCAGTTCAATAAATCAAATATTAACCGTTAGCACGTTTCTCTAAAATTTCAACGGCTGGTAATACTTTGCCTTCTACAAATTCTAAGAATGCACCGCCACCAGTTGAAATGTATGAGATTTTATCTTTAATGCCGAATAAATCGATAGCCGCTAAAGTATCGCCACCACCTGCGATAGAGAATGCACCGTTTGCTGTTGCTTCTGCAATCGCATTTGAAATTACTTCAGTTCCTTTACGGAAGTTCGGGAATTCAAACACACCAACTGGGCCGTTCCAAAGAATGGTTTTTGCTGATTTGATGATATTTGCTAATTCTTCAGCTGATTTATCGCCAATATCAAAAATAGACTCATCTGCTTGAACCTCGTTTACCGATTTTTCGGTTGCCGGTGCAGTTTCAGAGAATTCTGTACCTACACGTACATCAACAGGAACTGGAATATTGGTTGCTTGTGCTAAACGTTTTGCTTCAGGAATTAAATCTTCTTCATATAATGATTTACCAACTGCGTGACCTTCTGCTGCGATAAAGGTATTTGCGATACCGCCACCAACAATTAATTGGTCGGCAATTTTTGAAAGGGAATCAAGAACGGTTAATTTTGTTGAAACTTTTGAACCACCTACAATCGCTAACATTGGACGTTGTGGTTCTTTTAATGCTTTGCCTAATGCATCTAATTCAGCCGCTAATAATGGGCCAGCACAAGCAACAGGTGCATATTCTGCTACGCCGTAAGTTGAACCTTCAGCGCGGTGTGCTGTACCGAATGCGTCCATTACGAAAACATCACAAAGTGCTGCATATTTTTTCGCAAGCTCAGGATCGTTTTTCTTCTCACCTTTATTGATACGCACATTTTCAAGTACAACTACTTCATTTTCGTTTACTTCAACGCCATCTAAGTAATCACGCACTAAACGTACTGGAACACCTAAGTCTGAAGCATTTAAGTAATCAACCACAGGCTGTAATGAGTTTGCCTCTTCAAATACGCCTTCAGTCGGGCGACCTAAGTGAGAAGTTACCATTACCTTAGCCCCTTTTTGTAAAGCTAATTTTAATGTAGGAATGGTTGCCACAATACGAGCATCAGATGTTACTTTACCATCTTTTACCGGCACATTAAGGTCAGCACGAATAAATAAACGTTTACCCGCTAAATCAAGGTCAGTCATTTTAATAACAGACATAGTTTGTTCCTCTTTATGATTTGAATTTAAAAAGTGATAATGACTTGATTATATCAGCTTCTAATCATTTTGGGCTAACCTAGATCAAATAAATTGATAATTTTTATACGTTTCCTGAAAATATTTTCCTTTACAATTTTTTAATCTTTTTAACAAAAATTTTTGGTATAGTGCTAATACCTTCGATTTAATATAACAAAAAGTAATTAGGAGTTTATATGACTAGCACAGCTAAAAATCCTTTAAGAGGGTTAATAATACTTGCAGTTGATATTGTAATTTTCTTTCTATTACTGCAATTTCTCCCGTTCAATGAACAAGAAAATAGGGACTTAGCCCTGCTTGTCTTCATCGGCATTCTTTGGCTGACCGAAGCCTTTAATATTACCGTAACTGCCTTGATGGTGCCGATATTTGCGATTGGGCTTAACGTGCTATCAACCAAAGCCGCTTTTGCTCCATTCTCAGAGCCAATTATTTTTATGTTCTTCGGGGGCTTTGTGATTGCAGCGGTGTTAAATATCCAAAAATCGATCTTTGGATTGCTAATCACGTTATCCGCTTAGCCAAAGGTAATTTAAAACGCACCGTCATTTACCTATTCGCTGTAACCGCCCTACTCTCCCTCTTTATTAATAATACTGCCGTAGCCGCAATGATGTTACCACTCACTCTTGGTATTCTGCACAAAGTTGACCTTAAAACTAACCGCAATCTTTATGTTTTTGTGCTATTAGGTATTGCTTTTAGTTCTAGTATCGGCGGTATTGGCACATTAGTTGGCTCTGCACCAAATGCGTTATTGGCTTCTCAAATTAAAATCTCATTTTCTGAATGGCTTCCATACGGTATGCCTGTTGCAATTTTGCTAATGATTGCAATGGTTATCAGCTTACTCGTTATGCTAAAGCCAAACTTTAACGTGCCGTTTAATATTGAAATTGAAGATTCAAAACTCAATGGAAAACAGCTTGCGACTCTCATCATTTTTATCGTTACTGCGATTTTATTGGCTTTTAGTAGCTATATTGAGCCTTTTATTCGCAATGGCTTAGCATTAAAAGAATCCATTAAAAATTTTGATGCTGTCATTGCGATGATCGCAGTTGTGGCTCTTTGTATCTGTAATACTGCAACTTGGTCTGAAATTCAAGAACGTACCGAATGGGGAGTGCTAATGCTATTTGGTGGTGGGTTAGTGCTAAGTATTGTGTTACGTGAGACAGGTGCAAGTAAAATTTTGGCAGATACTATTGTAAATTACATCGGTACAAAGCATTGGCTGATTATGACCTTAGTAATGACAGGCTTTATTGTATTTTTAACTGAGTTTACATCAAATACGGCAAGTTCAGCCTTGATGCTACCCATCTTTATTACGGTTGCAAATTCGCTCGGTTTACCACCAATTTCATTAGCAGCAATCATTGCTTGTGGTGCTTCTTGTGCCTTTATGTTGCCTATTGCAACCCCTCCAAATGCAATTGTATTTGCAACAGGTTACATCAAACAAAGTGAGATGGTTAAAGTCGGTCTTATCCTCAATATTTTCTGTATAACCATTATTGGTTGCTTGTCTTATTTCTTCTGGATGACCTGGCATTAATTGCAAAGAAATTAATTTTTTTGACCGCTTATAAATGTAAAAAAGCTGTTTGAATACACTTTCAAACAGCTTTATTTATACACGTCACTCTATCTATAGCGAATTAAAGAAAATCACTAAAATAATGATAGGAATCACAAAACGAACATAATTAAACCAAATAGCAGTCAATGTTTTACCTGCTCTAAGCTCTTCTTTTGCTTCATCTTTTAATACAAATCCAACAAAAATTGCACTACCCAATGCAGTTAAGATAAATAGGATATTGCCACTAATATAATCGAAAGCATCAAAAATGCTTTTACCCATAATTTGCACATCTTTTAGCACATTATCACTTAATGCAGATGGGATATTCCCTAATACAAAAATGGTTGCTAAGGTAATAAAAATCGCTTTCTTGCGACTGATATTTGCTTTTTCTTGAAGTGAGGTAATAATCACTTCATAAATGGTTAATGAAGTGGTTAAAGCCGCGACAACCAATAAAGTAAAGAAAATAATCGCAAAAATCGTACCGCCCCACATATTTGAGAACACAATCGGTAAACTTTGGAAGACTAATGTTGGCCCAGAGTTTGGAGCAACACCAAAGCTGAATAGCGATGGAAATATCATAAAACCGGCAAGCACCGCAATAATCGTATTCATTACACCTGTAATGATTGCTGTTTTAACAAGGTTTTCATTTTTATCTAAATAGCTTGAAAGCGTAATCAGCACACCAAAACCCAGACTTAATGCAAAAAACACCTGACCTAATACAAACACAAACAGTTTTGGCGTGATTTTAGAGAAATCAGGCATCAAATAAAATTTAATCCCTTCAACTGCCCCCGGTAAAGTTACATTGCGGATGACCATTACCAGTAAAAACACAAATAGAATCGGCATCAGGTATTTAACCGAACGCTCAATACCATCAACAATTCCCTTCACTAAAATAAAATAATTTACCAGCACAAAAATGGCGGTATAAGTAATAATGGTCGCAGGGCTATTAAAAATACCTTGTTGGAAGAACTGATAAGTAGTTTCTACCGTAACAGGCGTTGAGAGATTAAGGCTCCCTGTAATCAAGCTACCAATATAATTAAGTACCCAGCCACCAAGCACCATATAATATGCCAGAATGCCGAATGCCCCGAGTAGCCCCATATAGCCTAGAACTTTCCACGCAGGCAAGATTTTTTTACCATTTGCCGAACCACCAAAAGCATCAATTACATTCAATCGCATTCTTCTGCCAATCACATTTTCGACTAAAATCATTGGAATGCCGATCACAATCATTGCAATACAGAATAGAAATACATAAGCACCACCGCCGTTTTCACCAACTAAATAGGGAAAACGCCACGTTGCTCCGAATCCTACTGTTGCTCCTGCAACAGTCATGATATATGCCAATCTGCTAGACCACGATTGACGCTCTTCATTTTGATTTGCCATTTGATACTCCACAGGCATAAAAATAAAAAATAACGCTTAAATGCTAAACACAAGCGGTCATATTTTGAGAAAAATTTACAAATAATTAGGAAAATAACGCAAACAACTCGCCAACTTTAATTCTAGAACCTGCCTTCTGCCCGATTGAACGTTGTACTTGCAATTCAGTGATTTGAGCGGATTGATAAATTAGCCGAGTAAAATCAGTGTCGTGATTTGAAATTAATACCGGAATTCCCTGCTCTTTCATTTCTTGAGCGAGATTTGCCAAGCGAGCTTGCTGGAACAAACTAAAGCCACCACCTGCATATTGCGTAAAATTAGTCTCTTGCAATAAAGGGGCGTAAGGCGGATCGCAATAGATAACGCAATCCATTGGGCTGCTTTTTACCAACTCAAACACTTGTTCAAAATCGGCACAAATAAAAGTCACTTTTTGAGCTTTTTCTGCAAAAAACCGTAGTTCATTTTCAGGAAAATAGTGAGTTTTATAACGCCCGAATGGTACATTATACCCTTTTTTTTGGTTATAACGACATAGCCCGTTATAACCAAAACGATTTAAATAGAGGAAAATAACCGAACGGCGAAAGGTATCTTTTGAGCGATTAAATTCCGCACGGCGTGCTTTATAAAAGGCTTCAGTATTCGCTTTAGGGTGTAGAAAAAGCAATTTTGTTTGAGCAATATAATGCTCAACATCTGCTTTTACCACATTGAAAAGATTGATTAAATCAGGGTTAATATCGGCAAGAATATAGTGTTCAAAGTCAGTATTCAGAAATACCGAACCCGCACCAACAAAAGGCTCAACTAAGCAAGCCTTTTTTGGCAAATGGGTTTGGATATCTGGAATAAGGCGATATTTTCCGCCCGCCCATTTTAAAAAGGCTCGATGTTTAGAATGACTCATTTAAATCTTTAACGTTGGGTGAAACGTTCGATAGCTGCCAGTACTTGTTCTTCGGTTGCTTTTGCTGAAACATAAGCTTGACCAAGTGATTTCAGTAAAATCAAACGCAATTGTCCACCAAGCACTTTTTTATCTCGCCACATATAAGGCAGGTATTCTAAAGGCTCCATACCATCTGGCGAAATAGTCGGTAGATTGGCTCTTGCCAGTAATTTTTCTAAACGAGCCACATCTTCCACATTTAAATCGCCCAAAATGTGCGATAAAGCAGCAGCTTCAAGCATACCAACAGAAACGGCTTCGCCGTGCAACCATACGCCATAGCCCATACGAGCTTCAATGGCGTGTCCAAAAGTATGCCCAAGATTTAATAATGCTCTATCGCCTTTTTCTGTTTCATCACGAGCAACCACATCTGCTTTGAGCTGACAACAGCGTTGGATACAGTACTCAATTTCAGCTTGTTTTAAGCTCACTAAATCATCAATATGATTTTCTAGCCATTCAAAGAAAGGTAGATCAAAAATCGCACCATATTTGATCACTTCTGCTAAGCCAGCGCTTACCTCACGCTTTGGTAAAGTTTTCAGCGTATCAGTATCCACAATCACCGAAATAGGCTGATAGAAAGCCCCAATCATATTTTTGCCTAGCGGGTGGTTTACCGCTGTTTTACCACCAACGGAAGAGTCCACCTGTGCTAATAGTGTGGTTGGGATTTGGATAAAACGGATACCACGTTGGTAAGAAGCAGCGGCATAACCTGCCACATCGCCAATTACCCCCCCCCCTAATGCAATTAAGGTACTATCACGGTTATGATTTTTTTCTAATAAGGCAGTAAAAATCAGATTTAATGAATCCAAATTTTTATGCTCTTCGCCATCGGGAATTAATACCGAATCTACTTGGCAACCTAATTCAGTTAAAGCGCGAGTAACAGTATCAATGTAATGAAAAGCAACGGTTGGATTAGAAACAATCATCACTTTATCGCCTGCTTTTAACGGCGAATAACTCTCAGCTTGAGAAAGTAGCCCCTCTCCAATAATAATCGGATAGCGGCGTTCTTTTAATTCTACATTTACCTGTAACATCTCTCGCTCCTTGTTAAATTAGTTTTTATGCGACTAAATTATCCATCATATCGATGATTTGATTTGCCACTACTTTTGCACTTTGTTCATCCGTGTGGATAGTAATATCTGCAATTTCTTCATAAAGCGGATTACGAATTTTTGCAAGTTCTTCCAATGTTTTACGAGGATCTTCGGTTTGCAATAAAGGGCGTTTTTTATCACGCTGAGTACGCTCAAATTGCTTATCAACGGTTGTTTCTAAGTAAATTACAATACCACGAGCTGATAATACATTACGGTTATCTTTTGATAAAATAGAACCGCCTCCCGTTGAAAGCACAATACCGTGATTTTGCGTTAATTCGTTAATAATACGCTCTTCTCGCTTACGGAAACCAGCTTCACCTTCAACATCAAAGATCCAATCAATATCCGCACCTGCTCTTTCTTCAATCACGCTGTCAGAATCTAAAAATTCCATACCTAATGTTTGAGCAAGTTGGCGACCAATAGTGCTTTTTCCAGCTCCCATCGGTCCAATTAAAAAGATATTACGTTTTTCAGCCATTATTTGTTCTTCTATTATTAAAATTTGTAAACATCTGATTTGTGAAATTAAAAGAAAAAATGACCGCTTGTTATACAAGCGGTCTGATTTCTTATAAAAATTGCAATAAAATCCGTTTATTGACTAAAAGTATATAAATAACTCACAAATCGCCCAAAATAAAATTGGTCGTTATTATCGCAAAAAACACCCCCATTTTTCAACTTTTAAGAGCATATTCCTCGCAATTTTTAGAATAACTCACCACTTTGTAACATACCAGGCGATGGAAGCCCTAATCGAGCTGGAGCAGATTGTGCTGGAGGCTTTTCAGTATAACCTCTTTCAACCACATAGCGTTTTGTTGGTTCTGTACCTTTGATGAAGAATTCTTTACGTCCATCACCCAAGAAGCCACTATTTGGATCAATTTTTACTTCAACGATATTTTTAGGTACAACCTGTTTTTCAACTTTCTTATCTGCTAAGGCAACTTTCATATAATTTATCCAAGCAGGTAAGGCAGTACTTGAGCCCGTTGCACCTTTACCTAGCTCTTTTTTATTATCATCAAAAGCAACATAAACAACCGTTGCAATATCTGCACCAAAACCTGCATACCAAGTTGCTTTAGATTTATTGGTTGTACCCGTTTTACCACCTATATCATCACGTTTAATAGTATTGAGCATTCTATAACTCGTGCCTCTCCAACCATATTCAGGTTCACCAGTTACCGCTGTTGCTAATGCACTACGCATTAAAAATGCTAATTCATTACTAATCACGTGAGGAGCATAACGTAATCCCTTAATATGATGAGAAGATTCTGCCATCAGGCTAGGGGCGTTTTTCTCGCTATTTCCTGCTTGTAATTCTGGCTCAGATTCTGCAATATCCTCTACTGCATCTTCCTCAGAATTATTCTGAGTAAGCAGAGCTGGCACAACCTGACTTTCATCGTGAATTTTTACTGAGTCAAAATATTTCGGCTCAGGATAGATAACAGGGTTATCACATACCGAACAAGCTACTACAGGATTTGCTTGATAGAGTTCGTAACCATGAGCATCAATGATGCGATCAATAATATAAGGTTCAATTAAGTAACCTCCATTATTAAACACTGCATAAGCACGAGCCATTTCTAATGGTGTAAAAGAAGCCGCACCTAAAGCTAAGGCTTCTGTTGCCACATACTGATTACGGTTAAAGCCAAAACGCTGTAAATAATCGGCTGTGTAGTCAATACCTGCCATTTGTAATACACGGATTGCTACCATATTTCGAGATTTACCTAAAGCAACTCTTGCTCGCGTTGGGCCACCATAAACCCCATCAGCATTTTTCGGTCTCCACTCTTTTTGTCCGGACTTTTTAATCACAATTTGAGCGTCACTGATGGTCGTTGAGAGGCTCAAACCTTTATTCATTGCAGCTGCATAAATAAATGGCTTAATTGCTGACCCTACTTGCACTAAAGATTGTGTTGCACGGTTAAAACGACTCTGTTCAAAACTAAATCCACCAACAATCGCTTCAATCGCCCCATTCTCACTATTAATTGATACTAAAGCAGAATTCACTTGAGGAATTTGCCCTAAAGCCCATTCTTTAGCTTTATTTTGTCTAACCCAAATCTGTTCACCCACTTTTAAGCCTTTAGAAGCAAAATTAGTATTAGCACGCTTTAACGTTGCGGAATCGCCATTTGCCAATAAAAGCGTATATTTCGATTTATCTGCTTGCATTACAACCGCAGGAGTGAAAGGATCAGATTTCGGCAATTTACTTAAATGATCGATAATTTTCTCATCGTCCCAAGCTGCATTTCCTGTCCATAATTGCTCAGCGCCTCGCCAACCACGTCTGCGATCATAATCAATTAAATTCTCCCGCAGAGCATCTTGTGCGGCTTTCTGATCGTGTGAAAGCACGGTGGCATAAACTTTCAAACCCTTGTTATAGGCAATATTTTCACCATAGCGCTTAACGATTTCTTGACGAACCATTTCCGTTACATAATCCGCACGGAACTCTAAAGCAGCACCATAATAATTAGCCACCACAGGCTCTGCTTTCGCTTTTTCATACTCTTCTTGGGTAATATCTTTGGTTTCAAGCATACGCCCTAGCACCACATTACGGCGATCTTCTGCTCGTTTTACCGAATAAAGAGGGTTCATTGTTGAGGGAGCTTTTGGAAGCCCTGCAATGATCGCAATTTCCGAAAGGGTTAAATCTTTCAATGCCTTATTGAAATAGGTTTTAGCCGCTGCCACTACACCGTGTGAGCGGTATCCCAAATAAATTTTATTTAAGTACAGCTCTAAAATTTCATTTTTTGTTAGAACTTGTTCAATTTCTAACGCAAGAATGGCTTCTTTCGCTTTACGCTCAAAGGTTTTTTCAGGAGTAAGGAAGAAATTTTTCGCTAACTGCTGCGTAATAGTACTTGCCCCTTGTGTATCACCTTGGCTGGTACGCCACAGTGCACGCATAATCCCTTTAGGGTCAATCCCTTTATGCTCATAAAAGCGAGCATCTTCCGTTGCCAAAATTGCTTTTATCAGCATTGGAGGAACATCTTCAAGTTTAACGGGGATACGTCGTTCCTCACCTACCTCCCCAATGAGTTTTCCATCTAAGGTAAAAATCTGCATTGGCTGTTGTAGTTCAACATTTTTAAGTGTTGCGACATCAGGCAAGTCAGACTTGATATGCATATAAAGTAAACCACCAATTACTCCACCCAAAATTACAAGTGAAAGTAAAGCACTAAATATTATTTTTGCGATCCGCATCGAAAAAATCTCTTTTGGTTAATGACGAAATATAAATTTAAAGCGAATATTAGGTTGCTAAGTATAAGCCAAAATGCTGATTTAGCCTAACTAAATTGCGACAAATTTTACTTATTGACCCGATATGAAATTACTTAAGCTATCAAACAAAGAACCTTTAAAGCCTATCATTTTAGGCTTAAGTGAAGATGAACAATATTACTGTTTAGTCAAAAATGAGGCTCAAAAATTCCATACTTTTTGGCATAAAAAGAGTGAGGGAGAGACAGCTATTCAGCAAATCATTGAAAAAGAGACAGAAAATAAACATTTTGCCCTTGTTTGTCCTATTCCTTACCAATACATCTGGCGGAAAACGGTTTTTATCTCTAAAAAACTGGATGACATTCAATTACATAGGCAAATTATTCAAATTTTAAAAAATGAGCAACCACTTGCTATTGAATGTATCAATTTTGATTATCAGCGATTGCCGAGTAGCAATAACAATCTCGATAAAATAATAATTTACGCATTAAATAGACGTTATGCGGAAAGTCTAGCTCAATTTAATAGCATATTAGATTGCGAATTGCATTGTTATATTCGAGCTATTTTTTATTTAAATCCTCAACTTGATAACAATTCCCCTTGCTTTTATTTTAAGCAAAAAATCATTCAGTTTACCGAAAATGAATTGATATTTCCTCAAGTTGAACCTAAGGATTGCATTTCTTTATCTGATATTCCTATTACTAATATAGATATACCATCTGATAACGCAAAGCAACTTTATTGTCTCGCACTTGGAGCAAGTTTATGGAATGGCAAGGCATTGATTTAAGTGGAAATAGAAAAATTAAATGGATATTTACTCGCTATAGCAGCATTAAAAATATCGCTTATACATTTTTGTTAATGTGTTTTTTTGGAATATCTTTACTCTTTTATATCGATAATAAACAGAGTGAACTTGAAGCTCTTACACAACAATTAGAAAAACTACAAACAGATACATTTGATTTTGGAAACAAAATTTCACTTCTGCAAAATGGAAATACTATTACCTTACCTTTTGTAGAAAATAAGAAAATCGCACAACTATTTAAAATGATACAGCATACCCCCTTAAAAAATGGCGGAATAGATGTAATACAGTTATACCAAGAGAAAGATCTTTATTTAAGAATAAGTGGCACATTAAGTCTCGAAGACGATTTCAAGAAATTAGAGCAGTATTTATATCAACAAGAGTTTATTGAAACAAAAACAGAACAAGTAAATGTTAATCATAAAAATGAAATCTCTTTCACATTCACAATAAAGCATAAAGGAAGCTAAGATGATTTTTATTCAAAACAAACTAGAAAATTTATATCTAAACCCAAGAAATCATATATTTAAAGCGGTAAATATTATTAAATTCAAACAAAAAACCATACAGTTCTCGCTGTTTTTTATCCTAATTATTTTACCTGTACTTTATATTGGCAACACTCATTTAGACATTAATCGTCTGTTAGAGAGTATAGAAAATCAAAATACACATCTTGCTGTTCAGAAAAACGTATATCACAGCTTATTTGATAAGGCTAAATCTCAGAGCTCAGAAAATAATTTAACCAGTGTTAATACTGCAATACAAAAAATAGCTCAAAAGCATCACCTTAATATTGATAATCTAAGCTGGAATTTAGAACAGGGTAAAAGCATTGAACTAAAAATAACCGCTAATAGCCATTCATTGTTTAACTTTATTAATGATCTTAACCAAATTGACTATTTAAAATATCACTTTCTTACTTTAACTAAATCTACTGAAGATAGAAAAGTAGAACTAACAACCACATTAGTCGTTTTAACAAATAAGGAATAATATGCGTAACTATTTTTTCTTCTTTTTATTCATTAGCATTAATGCTCTGGCTACTGACCCCTTTTTTGGCGAGCAACTTACAGTAAGCAATGAACAGAATAGTGTTGAAGCTCTGCCTGAAATTGCAAATATTTCGAAAAATTTAACCGCTTGTAAAACGTCTGAAAGTCTGAATTCACTTAATTTACCAACGGAATTTAAGAAGTTAAAACTGATTGGCTTAGTTAAAATTAATCAACATTCTACCGCCTTGTTCATTGATGAAAAAGAACAACTATTTGACTTTAAAGAAAACCAGATAATTAAAAATCAAGATATTGAGATAAAAAACATTACTTTGAAATCACTGACTTATATTAATTGGAAACTTACGAAAGATTGTAACTTTCCGTATGAAATCACGATAAAACTATAGAGGTTAATATGTATAGAATTTTGCTTTATGTATTACTTAGCTCCTCATTCGCATTGGCTGATACGATTTCTCTTTCAGTAAAAAATGCACCGACCTCACTTCTGCTGACTTATTTATCTGAAGAAGCGGAAAGAAATATCGTTTTAGAAGATGATATTCAAACAAAATCTACGTTAAGGTTAGAAAATAAGTCTATTGAAGAGATATTTAAAACGATCAGCAAAGTAAATAAATTATCTTTTAGCCAAGAAGCGGACATTGTTTATATCAGCAAAAAAGAAGAAAAACAGGCGGACTTAAATTTAATTCACCATTTGCAAAATAATATACAAAATCCACCGCTTGTAACCACACCAAAGCTGATAACGAAAACCATAAAGCTCAATTATGCGAAAGCCTCAGAAGTAATTGAATCTTTAACGAAAGGCAGTGGTACGTTTTTATCTGAAAATGGCTATATCCATTTTGACGAGCGAAGTAATAGCTTAATTATTAAAGATAGTGCGAAATCACTGCAAAATATTGAGCGATTAATCAAACAACTCGACCACCCCACCGAACAAATTGCGATTGAAGCTCGCATTGTTACGATCAGTAGCGAACATTTGCAAGAATTAGGTGTGCGTTGGGGAATGTTCTCTAGAGGAGCTGATCACTATAAATTTGGTGGGAGGCTTGAAGGCAATGGATTAAGTAGTGTAGCCAATAATCTCAATGTGAATTTCCCTGTTGCGAATGGTGCTTCAGCGGTTTTACAAGTCGCTTCCATTAATAGCCGTGTGTTAGATTTAGAACTCAGTGCATTAGAGCAAGAAAACAGCGTGGAAATCATTGCCAGCCCTCGTCTTTTAACCACTAATAAAAAGCCGGCGAGCATTAAGCAAGGCACAGAAATTCCTTATGTGATGTATAACACTAAATCGGAAGCAACCGATGTGGAATTTAAAGAAGCAGTGCTAGGCTTGGAGGTTGTGCCTCATCTTTCTACTCAAAATCAAATTTTATTGGATTTAATTATTACTCAAAATTCACCTAATTCTCAATCAGGCAGCAGTGGCTTAATTACCATTGATAAACAAGAACTCAACACACAAGTGTTTGCTAAACATGGAGAAACTATCGTACTAGGTGGCATTTTCCAACATTTAACCCAAAAAGGGGAAGATAAAGTGCCGGTTTTAGGTTCAATTCCGTTTATTAAAGGCTTATTTAGCCAAACGAGAGATAAAATCAGCAAGCGGGAACTCGTTATTTTTGTTACGCCTTACATTCTTCAATCAAACGAAAAAGTAAGGGGTACGAAAAAATAAAAATAGCGAAGATAAACGCAAGCAAAAATAGGGGAAGTGTGATAGAATCAGCCGTCATTTTTTTGTGTTATAGAATTAGAGGTTTTATGAAAGTTTCCCCACGTCGCCGTGCAAGAGAGTGTGCGGTTCAAGCCATTTATTCTTGGTATATTTCCAAAAATACGGTTGAAGAAGTGGAATTAGCATTTATTGCCGATCAAGATATGAAAGGTGTGGATATGCCTTATTTCCGCACACTATTCCGTGGTGTTGTAGATAATGTTGAAGCCATTGATGAAGCATTACGCCCATTTTTAGATCGTAAAGAAGATGATATCGATCCTATCGAGCGTTCTATTCTTCGCCTATCAGGCTATGAGCTAAAATTCCAAGATGATGTACCTTTCCGTGTTGTGATCAACGAAGGCATTGAAGTTGCTAAAGTATTTGGCTCTGACGACAGCCACAAATACATTAACGGTATTTTAGATAAACTAGCACCGGCACTCGGTAAGAAATAAAATCTTCCCCAATTTTGTATGAAATTGGGGATTTTAACGTAATGGGAAAGGGAATTTTATGGGTGAATTTGATATTATCGACCGCTACTTCAATGCCTCTCAGCGTCCTCCTCGGAAAGATGTATTATTAGCCATTGGTGATGACTGTGCGGTAACCTCGCTAAAGCCCAATCAACAACTTGCTATTACCACAGATACGTTAGTTTGTGGCACTCACTTTCTACCCTCTATTTCGCCTGCTGACTTAGCATATAAAAGTGTTGCAGTTAATTTAAGCGATCTCGCCTCAATGGGAGCAGAGCCTGCTTGGATCTCGTTAGCTTTAACCTTACCTGAAATCGATCACAATTGGCTAGCTGAATTTAGCGAACATTTCTTTGATATTTTAGATCACTATAATGTTGATCTTATTGGCGGCGACACTACTAAAGGGCATTTATCCTTAACCCTTACCGCACAAGGTATTGTGCCACAAGATAAAGGGCTATTTCGCCATAATGCAAAAGTAGGCGATTGGATCTACGTTTCCGGCACGCTTGGCGATAGTGCAGCCGGTTTGCAATTATTGCTTAACCAACAAACCGATAATATAAGTTGGAATAAAGATGAAAGCTATCTTATTCAACGCCATTTACGCCCAACCCCCCGTGTACTGCTTGGCTTAACTATTGCTTCTATTGCGAATGCAGCAATTGATATTTCAGACGGTTTACTCTCTGATTTAGGGCATATTTTAAAACGTAGTCACTGTGGTGCTGCTGTAAATCTTGATGATTTACCGCTTTCAGAGCCACTACTAAATTGCTATTCAAAAGAAGAGGCTGAACATTTTGCATTAAGTGGTGGGGAAGATTACGAGCTTTGTTTTACCGTTCATAACGATAATAAGCAAAAACTTGAGAAAGCCCTCACTAACATTGGTGTAAACTATACTTGCATCGGGCAAATTCGTTCCGCCAAAGAAGGTTTAATCTTATTACGCAATAATGAAGTCGTAACTTTGCCCACTAAAAGTGGCTTTGATCATTTCAAAAAATAATAACAATGAAACCAATTAATCTTAAAAATCCTATCCACTTTCTCGGTTTTGGCTTTGGTTCTGGTTTATTAAAACCAGGCCCCGGCACTTGGGGAAGTCTGGCTGGGGTAATCCTTTCTGTTTTGCTATGGAACATTACCCAATCCGGTATTTTCTTTGTCATTCTTAGCATAATTGGCTTTATTGCTGGCTGCTACATTTGCACGAAAACCAGCCAAGATCTCAATGTTCACGATGATGGCAGAATAGTCTGGGACGAAATTGTTGCTATCTTTTTAATGTTCGCTTATCTGCCTGAATATAATTTATTAGGTTATGTGTTCGCTTTTATCAGTTTCCGCATTTTTGATATTCTCAAACCTTTTCCTATCCGCTATTTTGACAAAAAATTAGAAAGCGGTTTGGGCATTATGTTTGACGATATTCTTGCTGCCATCTTTGCTCTACTCTCACTACATATTTTGTATTATTTTATTTAAGGATCTTATGCTCACAATTTTACTGATTCATCTAGCAGGGCTCGCCAGCCCCGGGCCTGATTTCTTTTATGTAGTTAGACAATCGGCAAGTCATTCCATCAAAAGTGGCACTCTTGCTGCAACAGGTATTTCCATAGGTATTATTTTTTGGGCTGCTTTTGCTATTTTCGGATTAACGTTGCTAAGTAAAGGTATGGGCGATACGTTTCAATATGTCATTATGATGATTGGGGGAAGCTATCTTACCTACATCGGCTCCAAAATGGTTAGGGTAAAAGAGAATATTACCTTTAAGGAAGATAAATCATTACTTACCCCACTACATACATTCACAGAAATCAAAAAAGGTCTATTAATTAACATCTTTAATGCTAAAGCTGGGGTTTATTTCACCAGCGTAATTTCCGCATATTTAGGTAATATTACTCAAACATCGCAAATGTTTGAGCTACTATTTTTATTTGTCATCAGTACATTTGCCTATTTCTGCTTGGTGGCTCTACTCTTTTCTCGTAAGCCTATCAGACAATTTTACGCAAAGCATAGCCGCTATATTGATAACATTTCAGGCGTGATTTTTATGCTGTTTGGCTTAATGTTGATTTATGAAGGCATTACTCATCTCATCAGCTAACAAGCGGTCGTTTTTAGTAAAAAATTTGCAAATCAGGTAGAGAATACATAGTGTTATTTTATACAGTTTCTGCTATGCTACTGCCAATTTTAACTTTAGGATAGAACAATGATAGGACGATTACACGGCAAAATTATTGAAAAGCAGCCGCCGGAAATTTTACTAGATGTACAAGGTATAGGCTATGAATTACTTCTCCCAATGACTAGCTTCTATAGTTTGCCACAAGTGGGTGATGAAACCACTATTTTCACCCATTTAGTGGTGCGAGAAGATGCTCACTTGCTCTTTGGTTTTGCCCAAAAACAAGATAGAACCTTATTTCGTGAATTGATTAAAACCAATGGTGTAGGCCCTAAACTAGCCCTTGCCATTCTTTCTGCAATGTCGGTTTCACAATTTGCTACAGCTATTGAAAATGAAGAACTAGCAAAACTGACTAAAATTCCGGGCATTGGTAGAAAAACCGCAGAGCGTTTACTTGTTGAGCTAAAAGGTAAATTTAAAGGGATTGCTCAAACTGATTTCTTTGTGGAAGTCTCACACGATCAAATTGTTGCAAGCACTACACCAGATCCTGCAAATGAAGCTCTTGATGCCTTAATTGCGTTAGGTTATAAACCAGCTGATGCAGAAAAAATGATCAAGAAAATCAATAAGGCTGGGGCAACGAGTGAGCAGCTCATTCGTGAGGCGTTAAAAAATTCGTTATAAACAATAAATTATGATTGAAGCAGATAGAATTATCAGTGCCTCGCCAAAGCGTGAGGAAGAAGTTATCGACCGTGCAATCCGCCCTAAATTGCTTGCCGATTATGTTGGGCAGCCCTCTGTACGTGATCAGATGGAGATCTTCATCAAAGCCGCCAAATTGCGTAATGAGGCTCTCGATCACTTACTGATTTTTGGACCGCCCGGTCTAGGTAAAACCACCCTCGCCAACATTGTAGCAAATGAAATGGGTGTGAATATCCGCACTACTTCCGGGCCTGTATTAGAAAAAGCAGGCGATCTAGCCGCAATGCTGACTAATCTTGAGCCTTACGATGTGCTTTTCATTGATGAAATTCACCGACTCTCTCCCGCTATTGAGGAGGTACTTTACCCTGCAATGGAAGATTATCAGCTCGATATTATGATTGGCGAAGGCCCTGCTGCGCGCTCCATTAAGCTTGATTTACCGCCTTTTACCTTAGTAGGCGCAACCACTCGAGCAGGATCGCTAACCTCTCCATTACGAGATCGCTTCGGCATTGTTCAACGATTAGAATTTTATTCGGTGGATGATCTCACTTTAATTGTGAAACGTAGTGCAGATTGCCTTAATCTGAATTTATCTGCAGATGGTGCTTATGAAGTAGCTCGCCGTTCTCGTGGCACGCCTCGTATTGCTAATCGCCTACTCCGCCGTGTGCGAGATTATGCTGATGTTCGCAATAACGGCATTATTACCTCAGAGATTGCTAAACAGGCATTGGCAATGCTTGATGTGGATTCGGAAGGATTTGATTTTATGGACATCAAACTCCTACAAGCGATTGTAGAACGTTTTGACGGCGGTCCTGTGGGTTTAGATAACCTTGCAGCAGCAATTGGCGAAGAACGAGATACGATTGAAGATGTGCTAGAGCCTTACCTTATTCAACAAGGCTTCCTACAACGTACCCCAAGAGGTAGAATTGCAACCAATAGAACCTATGCCCATTTAGGCATTACTAAAATTGGCTAACTAACAAGCGGTTGTTTTTGTTTAAAAATTTGCAAAATTTTAGATAAAAACAACCGCTTGTTAAATACGCTTTATGCCCAATAATATCGGACAATATGGAAGAACACAGGGGCTGAGAAACAAATTGAATCAACTCTATCTAACATTCCGCCGTGTCCTTTAATCATTCTGCCCCAATCTTTTACGCCGTAATCTCGTTTAATGGCAGACATTACCAATCCACCAAAAAAGCCCATTAAACAAATTACAAAGCCGATAACCCCTGCCTGTAGCGTTGAAAATGGCGTAATAGGAGCAAGCAGCATCGCAATTAAGGTTGCACTTAAAATGCCGCCAACCGTACCAGCTACCGTTTTAGATGGCGATAGGCTTGGCATAATTTTACGTTTACCCACCAATTTGCCCCAAATATATTGCAATACATCACTTAATTGAACAATCGCAATTAAGAAAATCAGCAGTTGGATATTTTGACTTTTCGCTAAGCCTTGTACATTTAAAGTAAGCAATGCAGGAACGTGGGAAAGGCAGAAAATACTGATCATCGCCGCCCATTGAATTTTGGCTGAACGTCCTAAAAAATGCTCGGTTTTGCCTGTTAAACTGCCTACAATAGGTAACAATAAAAAGCCATAAACAGGAATAAAAATAGAGAACATTCCATACCACTCCGTCCACACAAAATAGTATTGTAGCGGTAGGAGTAGATAGAAACAGACCACTAAAGCGTAATAATCGTGCCTGTCTTGATAAACCAGCGTCATAAACTCTCGCAATGCCGCAAAGGAAATAAGGAAAAACAGCAAAATTGTGCCGTTTTGCCCGAATGCAAAGGCAAATAACAACACAAAAAGCATTATCCACCACGCATAAATACGGGCATTTAAATTCTCAATGGTATTCGTATTGCCTTTACGTTTTTTAAGCACAAAGCCAATCAATGATGCTAAAACTAAAATCCCGAAAAAAGAGAGAAAAATGGTACTAATTGTCATTATTTACTCCTTATGCGTTGGAGAAAGTGCAAGCAACGCTTGGCGAGAACGTTCAATAAAATCGGCTTTTTCTTCGCCTTCTTGCAACGAAATTGCTTCGCCAAAACGAACTTGGCACATTAACGGAATAGGTAAGATTGCCCCTTTTGGTAGAACCTGTTTCATATTATCAATCCAGACCGGTACAAATTGAATATTCGGCAGGGTTTGAGCTAAATGATAAATGCCGCTTTTAAAAGGTTGTAGCACTTCTTCGCTCAAATTGCGAGTCCCTTCGGGGAAAATAATCAAATTCTCTCCTGTTGAAAGTCGGTTTGCCATATTTTCAATCGCCAGTTGCGGATTATCGCTGTTACGCTCTACCAGTAATACATTGAACACAGAATTCGCAATAAAGCGGCGAATAGCTCCTTTCTGCCAATAATCTGCCCCGGCAACAGGACGAGTTTTTAGGCGTAAATGTTGCGGTAGTGAAATCCAGACTAAAATAAAATCGCCGTGGCTATGATGGTTTGCATAATACACCTTCGGCACGCTATTTTCAGTTAATTGCTGGGGGCGAATGCCTGTAATAAAAGAGGTAAAAAAGCAGATAATATGGTCGATGAATTTAGCGAGTAATGTTTTCATCCTGTTTCTCCAAATAATTGAGTTCGGCAGAAATCGCCATTGTACGAACATAGCAAGTATAAGCTGTGCCAAGCGTAATAATAATTAAGGTGGCGGAAAGTGTATAAGTGGTTAAATTGAAATAAATTTCTACCGCTGCAAGCAAACAGCCTATCGTTATTGCAGCCATTCTTTGCTGTTTTGCCATTGGGCCTTGAAAACGTTGTGGTAACCCTAAACTACCGCCGAAAATACGAATATAGGCAGTTAAAGCCGCCAACAATGCTGCCAGCCAACCTAACCAAAAGAAAGGTGTGGCATAGCCTAATGCAATTAAAAATAAACTGTCTGCTACTCTGTCTGGAAATTCATTAAAAATAGCTCCATTTGCGGTTTTCTTACCGCCTTCTACCGCAACCATTCCATCAAATAAATTACAGAGAAGACGCATTTGCACCATCACCGCACAAAAAATAAGAGACCAGATAGATTGGCTAAAAAATAGTGCAACCGCTCCAAGTAAGGCAAACAGCATACTGAAACAGGAAATTTGATTAGGTGTTGGGAAATCTTTACGGGCAAGCCAAGAAGCAAATTTTGCAAGGCATTTATTATTGCGAGACGCTAAAGGTCTGCGGTTTTCACTCTGTATTTCAGGCATTCTATATTCCTTCTAATAAATAACAAGCGGTCAAATTCTAACAGAAATTTGCAAAAATCAGCTAAAAAATAACCGCTTAAGAATAATGAATTATTATAAAAATAGCCATAACTAGTCAATATCTTTACAAAGCCGTTAATTTACGCTATTAATTTCCTACCAATATAACTAAAAAGTGTGGCACTTATGCTGAAGTTTATTTTTAAACGTCTTCTTGAGGCGATTCCAACCTTATTTATCTTGATTACCTTTTCTTTTTTCCTAATGCGACTTGCTCCCGGCAGCCCATTTACCAGTGAAAAAGCCTATCCGCCCGAAGTAATGGCGAATATTGAGGCGAAATACCATCTGAACGAGCCTCTCTACAAGTAATATTTCATTTATATGGAAAATCTGTCGAAAGGCGATTTCGGCCCGTCATTTAAATATAAAGATCAAACCGTCAATACCTTAATTGCCTCTGCATTCCCTGTTTCAATCAAACTGGGCATTACTGCTTTTATTTTTGCGGTCATTATTGGCTTAACGGCAGGAACGGTTGCGGCTCTTAAGCAAAATAGTAGGTAGGATTATTTAGTAATGGGCTTTTCAATGACGGGGATCATTATGCCGAGCTTTGTATTCGCTCCGCTGTTGGTTCTCGTTTTTGCTATTTATCTCAAATGGTTGCCTGCCAGTGGCTGGAACGGCGGTCAGCTCTATTATATGGTATTGCCTGTTCTCTCTTTAACCATCAGTTATGTTGCAGGTATTGCCCGTATCACTCGTGGCTCAATGATTGAAGTATTGCACTCAAACTTCATTCGCACTGCCAAAGCAAAAGGTTTACCGATGAGCAAAATTATTTTTAAACACGCCTTACGCCCTGCTATGTTACCCGTGATTACCTATTTAGGCCCTGCTTTTGTGGGAGTTATTACCGGCTCAATAGTCATTGAAAGCGTGTTTGGCTTACCCGGCATCGGGCAGCTATTCGTCAATGGTGCGTTGAACCGTGATTACTCTTTAGTGCTAAGTCTTACCATTTTAGTTGGCACACTTACTATTTTATTTAATGCGATTGTCGATATTTTATATGCGGTAATCGACCCGAAAATTCGTTATTCATAATGAGGCGCGGAAATGCAAAATTCTGATAAAAAACAACCGCTTGTTGATGTTACCTCAACGATTCAGGGCAGAAGTTTATGGCAAGATGCCCGCCGCCGTTTTTTCTGCAATAAAGCGGCTGTGGCAAGCCTGATTATTCTGTGTTGTATTATCCTTTTTATTATCTTTGCCCCAATGCTAATGCTATTTAGCTATGAAGATACCGATTGGAATATGATGGGTATTCCGCCTGATTTTGAATCTCAACACTATTTCGGTACGGATTCCTCAGGGCGTGATTTGCTTGTGCGTGTGGCGATGGGTGGACGTATTTCCTTAATGGTAGGTATTGCAGGTGCGTTGATTGCCGTGCTTATCGGCACGATCTACGGGGCGATTTCAGGCTATTTCGGCGGCAAAGTGGATATGGTAATGATGCTTTTTTAGAAATTTTAAGCTCATTCCCATTTATGTTCTTCGTTATTTTACTAGTTACTTTCTTCGGGCAAAATATTTTCCTGATTTTCGTGGCAATCGGTATGGTGGCTTGGCTTAACCTTGCGCGTATTGTGCGTGGACAAACGCTTTCACTAAAAAATAAAGAGTTTGTAGAAGCAGCGATTGTATGCGGTGTTTCTCGCCGTCAAATCATCTGGCGACACATTGTGCCAAACGTTTTAGGTTTAGTGGTAGTTTATGCCTCCCTTGAAGTGCCTTCTCTGATTTTGTTTGAATCTTTCCTCAGTTTCTTAGGGCTTGGAACACAAGAGCCGATGAGTAGCTGGGGAGCATTATTAAGCGATGGTGCGGCACAGATGGAAACATCACCTTGGTTGCTCGCTTTCCCTGCATTTTTCTTATGTTTAACGCTTTTTTGCTTTAACTTTATTGGTGATGGCTTGCGTGATGCACTCGATCCAAAAGATAAATAGAGGTTTAAGATGAAATTATTAGAAGTAAATAATCTCGATATTTATTTAAAAACGGACGAAGAATTAGTTCACGCAGTTCGTAATGTCTCTTTCTCTATTGAGAAAGGACAAACTGTTGCTATTGTTGGGGAATCGGGTTCGGGGAAATCCGTTACCTCAATGGCAATTATGCAATTACTGCCAAAAAACATTGTTAAATTTGGTGAAAATTCAAAAATTGTGTTTGAAGAGCAAAATCTGTTGAGCTTGTCTGAAACAGAAATGCAGGCAATTCGAGGCGATCGCATTGGTATGATTTTCCAATAGCCGATGACCTCGCTCAACCCTTATATGCCAATTGGTAAACAAGTGGCGGAGGCAATTCAAACGCATAATCCACAAATTACCAATGCTCAAGCTGAAAAATTGGTATTGGAAACTTTACAGAAAGTCAAAATTCCAGATGCCGATAAAAAGATGGGTTATTATCCGCACGAATTCTCAGGTGGTCAGTTACAAAGAATTATGATTGCAATGGCAATTATCAATAAACCTGATCTATTAATTGCTGATGAACCAACAACAGCGTTAGATGTAACCACTCAGGCAGAAATTCTCGACTTAATGCACGATTTACAGTGTGATATGGGAATGGCAATTATCTTAATTTCTCACGATTTACGCTTGGTGCATAAATATAGCGATGCCGTTTGTGTAATGCAAAATGGGGAAATTATTGAACGTGGCGAAACAGAAAAAGTATTTAGCAATCCGCAGCACCCTTATACTATCGAGCTATTAACGCCTATTCCAAATAACTTAAAAGGCGAGTTGCCGCTCAATGCCCCAACCTTGATTAAGGCAGATAATATCGAAGTGGATTATATTTTAAAACATTCGCTTTTCGGTAAGCCTAAAAAAGTATTTAATGCGGTAAAAACCATCTCTCTAAGTTTGAAAAAAGGTGAAACATTGGGAATTGTAGGCGAATCTGGCTCAGGCAAATCAACGCTTGGGCGTGCGATTATGCAGATTTTGGACTATCGTGGCAACATTACTTTTGCTGACCAAGCTATTACCAAGCTCAGCAAATCTGAGCAGAAAGCATTAAAAAGAGATATGCAAATGGTGTTCCAAGATCCATTTAACTCGCTTTCACCACGCTTAACAGTGGGCGAAATTATCGCAGAAGGTTTAACCGTACATTATCCTCAAATGAGCAAAGCCGAACGCCGTGAAAAAGTGATGAAAATCTTGGAAGAGGTAAACCTTAACCCTGCAATGATCAATCGCTATCCGCACGAGTTCTCAGGCGGACAACGCCAACGCATTGCCATTGCAAGAGCTATCATTTTAGAGCCTAAATTTGTACTTTTAGATGAACCGACTTCAGCACTTGACCGCTCAACGCAAATTACCGTAATCGAATTGCTCAATCGCTTACAGAAAAAATATGGTTTAAGCTATATGTTCATTAGCCACGACCTTGCAGTAATCAGAGCATTAAGCGACCGTGTGATTGTAATGAGTCAAGGTGAGGTAGTTGAAAGCGGAGATGTAAATCAAATCTTTGAAAATCCACAACAAGAGTACACCAAGCGGTTAATTTTAGCCTCTAATTTGTAAATTACTCCATATAACAAAAGAAGCTGCAGTTGCAGCTTCTTTTTATAGTAATGTAATTACTCCTCCGCATAGCCTATATTACCTAATTCTTTTCCATCTAAATACGCTTTTCCATTTTTAGCAACCAAACGCCCTGAACAGAACCACTCAACAACAAGTGGATAATATTGATGTTCTTGTTCAACAACACGAGCCATAATATCTTCAACTTCATCATTAGGGTAAATAGGTACTTTTGCTTGTAGTACAATAGCCCCTGCATCAACTTCTTCATTTACAAAATGAATTGTTGTTCCGTGCTCAGACTCTCCTGCTTCTATCGCTCTTTGGTAAGCATTTAATCCCGGATATTTTGGTAATAATGAAGGGTGAATATTTAAAATTTTTCCCTCAAAGCGTTGAGTAAACTCAGGTGTTAAAATCTTCATATAGCCAGCAAGTACGATTAATTCAGCCCCTAATTGCTCTATTTTCTCTGCAATAGCTAAATCCATAGCTAAATTACTGTCATAATCTTTACGAGAAAACACAAAAGTTGGAATGCCTTCTTTTTTAGCTCGAACTAAACCATACGCATCAGCCTTATTGCTAATTACACCACACATTTGGCCGCTTGCATTAACTGATTTTTGGCTATTAATTATTGCTTGGAGATTAGAACCATTTCCTGAAATTAACACAACAAATTTTTTCATTTTGATTACTTACTGATAATTCATAATGACTTATATTATGCCCTGAATTAACTATGTAGTACAGAAATTAAAATATAAGAGGAAAATATGGCTGGGGTACTAGGATTCGAACCTAGGAATGCCGAGATCAAAACCCGGTGCCTTACCGCTTGGCGATACCCCAAAAGAAAAAAACTAACTTACGTTAGCTTAAGTAGATTTGATGATTTGAAATTAGATGGCTGGGGTACTAGGATTCGAACCTAGGGATGCCGAGATCAAAACCCGGTGCCTTACCGCTTGGCGATACCCCAACACTAATTTTTGTTAATCGATAAATGGTGCGGGACGAGGGACTTGAACCCACACACCTCGCGGCGCCAGAACCTAAATCTGGTGCGTCTACCAATTTCGCCAGTCCCGCAATGGTGGCTACAGCGAGATTCGAACTTGCGACCCCAACATTATGAGTGTTGTGCTCTAACCAGCTGAGCTATGTAGCCATTTGCGTTCACCATATCGGTTAACGGAGTGCATTATGCTGATTTTAAGGCTTTCCGTCAAATACTTTTTTAAAAAAATCTGTTTTTTTAGTTTGATTGTATAGACATTCGACATTTTGGCGGAAATCTACCGTTTTTTGTTTATGAAATAATAGTTAGTTTCTCTATGTGGCGGATTGCATTTCTTGTTTTAATTGTGCAAGAACAGCTTCAATATCAGGGAATTTATCTTCCCATAAAGCAAAAGCAAAAGCGGCTTGCCCAACTAACATTCCTAACCCGTCTTGATATTCGGTAGAACCACAGCTTCTCGCATAATTGATAAATGGCGTTTGCATATTAATGGCATACTGCATATCGTAAATTTTGGTTGAAACTATTAACGATGGTGGCAATTCCAAGTATTTACCTTGTAAACCCAACGATGTAGCATTGATAATTAAATCGAACTGACGTTCAGCAATTTCTTCTAAACAAGCAGTCTGAATTTTGCCAAATTTTGCGAATTTTTCCGCTAAAATGACCGCTTTATCTGCAGTGCGGTTATAAATCGTGATATCTAGCCCAGCCTGAAGCAACGGAAGTAATACCCCTTTAGTTGCCCCACCTGCACCTAAAATTAAGGTTTTCTGCCCTGTTTTCAACCAACCAAGCCTTTCTAAATCAGCCGCTAAGCCTTTGCCATCTGTATTATCAGCATATAAACGACCATCATCTAATCGTTTTAAAGTGTTACAAGCCTCTGCTAATAAGCAACTTTCGCTATATTCATCAGCAATCGCAAATGCTCGTTCTTTAAAAGGAGCGGTAATATTACCTCCCTTTGCCCCTGAGTTGAAAAACTCAGCTAATTGTTGCTCAAAGGTAATCTCATCGCCTAGTTTTGCGATATATTCAATCTCTCGTTGAGTCTGCAAGCCAAAAAGTTGATGAATGCGAGGCGATTTACTTTGTTTAATTGGATTACCCCAAACAGCGTATTGGTTCATTTTCTATCCTTGTCTAAAAATCTGTTGGCTGAAAATATCTCGAATTTCAGAGGGATTTTCTCTACCTAGTGTTTCTGCATTTAATACAGGGAAATCTTCCCCAAATTGAGCTTGTACTTCTTGTGCATTTCGGCACGGTGGCTTGTCTGTTAAATTGGCACTGGTTGATGTGAGAGCAAAGCCTGTTGCCTTGCAGAGTTCAGCGACTGAAGGTACATTACATAAACGTACGGCAATAGAATCAAATTTACCTGTGAGGTAACTCGGCACGCTCTTTTTTACGGGGACGATCCAAGTAATAGCTTGCTCACCAATTTGATTGAGTTGCTGCCAAGCCTGCTCTGTCATTCGGCTTTCATCAATATAAGGCTGTAGATACTTTAAATCAGAAGCCAGTAAAATTAAGCCTTTCTCTTCTGGGCGTTGTTTTAAGGCGAGTAATTTCCTGACTGCTTTTTCACTTTGTGGGTTGCAGCCTAAGCCAAAAACCGCTTCGGTTGGGTAAGCGACTACTTCTTCTTGTTTTAATTGATTAACGATGTCTAAAAAATTATTCATTTAGTGTTACTTCTGTTTTATGTTGGCAGCTTTTGTTAGCACATATCCTATATTCTTTGCCTTTCGCTTTTTTGATAGTAGCAAGTTCACAGCCACATTTTTCACATTGTTGCTTAATCGGTCTAGTTGCTAGGGTAAATTTACAATCCGGGAAGCCTGTACAACCATAAAATGTTTTGCCTGAACGCCCTTTTCTAGCAACCAGTTTATGTTGTTTGCATTCGGGGCAATCAAATTCTTCTTCCACTTCCGCTTCTTCGTGAACAATGAAATGGCATTCAGGATAATTACTGCAACCAATAAAAATGCCATAGCTGCCTTGTTTTAATTGGAGATGATGCCCACATTCAGTGCAGCATTCTTCTAATTCTTTAATAATATGATTTTCTTGATGTAATGGCTTGATGTAATCACACTCAGGGTAAGCGGAACAGCCCAAAAACAAACCTTTCTTGCCTTGTTTAAGTTGCAAGGGAGAATGGCATTGTGGGCATAATTCAACTTGTTTGGTGGATTTAAAAAGTGCCATAGCATTACATTAAATCAGTTTAAAATGAATGACAAAAAAGGAGTCGTTATTCGAATAAATCTCTCGAATAACTTCTTTTAATTCCGTTAAGCTCATATTCTCTTGTTGAGCATGCTGCTCGCTCAATTCATCATATTGAATTGGCGTTACAGAAAGCACTTTGATGTTAGCAAAAAAGCGGTCTGTTTCGTTGGTAAAAACCGCTAATTCTTGGTTTGGTTGAAAGTAAGATTCTGATTTATCTCGAATAGTAATGGTTTTTTTACCACTTACAATATCTGCTTCAAATCGGCTAAAAAAGGTTATTTTTTCTCTATTCATACTCATCACTGCTATAATCTAAATCCATTAAATGACTAAAATGATCGTTGTAAAAACCACGACTGACCATAAACCGCCACATTTTTTGTTTGGCTTTAATGTCCCATTCAAGCGGTCTTTTTTTCTCAAAAATTTGCTCGGCTAATTCAAACCAAGCTATCTCTGCATTTTCAAGCTCTTGGTTAATTAGCCAATCTTTAACTCCTTTGAGTTTTAATTCTTGCTTTAATCGGCGAGGGCCTATGCCTTGCATTGAACGGTAGCGAATAAAAGTGGTACAAAATCGTTCATCACTTTGCCAGTTATTGGCTTGAGCTTTTTCTATCGCCTCATCGATTTCATCAGGATCGTACTCTTTTTGTTTGAGTTTTTGGCGAAGTTCTTGCTCGCTGTAATCCCTTTTTGAGAGTAAATATAGCAGATAATTAACCGCTGTGTATTTATTTGTTTTGGTTGTCGAAATAGTTGTCATAAATATAAAAAATGCGATTCTCACATTGAGCGAAAATCGCATAAATTGAATTAGTTATAGTTCTTCTTCATTAAATTCTTCGCTGTTGTCATCATTTGAACTTTTAGAATTTTTAGTAGAAACTAAATTTGGGTTAGCGATGAGCAAATCTCTTACATCTTTCTCGATTTTCTCCGCAATTTCAGGGTGTTCTTTTAACCATTTAATTGCATTGTTTTTACCCTGACCAATTTTCTCGCCTTCATAAGAGAACCAAGCTCCTGCTTTCTTAATAAAGCCATTTGCTTCGGCAAGAATAAGTAATTCATTGGTATGAGCAATACCTTCTCCGTACATAATATCAAAATTAACTTCACGGAATGGCGGTGCAACTTTGTTTTTAACTACTTTCACTTTGGTTTCACTGCCGATAACTTGGTCGCCGTCTTTCACTACGCCAGAGCGACGAATATCTAAACGCACAGAAGCATAGAATTTTAATGCATTACCGCCCGTAGTGGTTTCAGGGTTACCAAACATTACACCAATCTTCATACGGATTTGGTTAATGAAGATGACTAAGCAGTTTGTTGCTTTGATATTTGCGGTTAATTTACGCAATGCCTGAGACATTAATCGAGCTTGTAAACCCATATGGGAATCACCCATATCGCCTTCAATTTCGGCTTTTGGTGTAAGAGCCGCCACAGAGTCCACAATAATGACATCAACCGCACCGGAACGCACTAGGGCATCACAAATTTCTAATGCTTGTTCACCGTTATCCGGCTGAGAAATTAATAAATCATCTGTATTTACTCCCAATTTGCGTGCGTAAATTGGGTCTAGTGCGTGTTCCGCATCAATAAAAGCACAAGTTTTACCTGTTTTTTGTGCTTGAGCCACAACAGATAAAGTCAAAGTAGTTTTACCTGAAGATTCAGGACCATAAATCTCAACAATACGCCCCATTGGTAAGCCACCAATACCTAATGCAGAATCTAACCCTAAAGAACCTGTTGAAACCGCCTCAATATCTAGCGTTTGTGTAGTACCCAATTTCATAATTGAGCCTTTACCGAACTGTTTCTCAATTTGAGCGAGAGCAGCTTCTAGTGCTTTCTCTTTTTGTGCGGGATCAACCTGCTTTACAGGTGTGCTTTTTTGACTTTTCTTCTCAGCCATATTTTATCCTTTATCAATTTGATACACGCTTACTGCGTAAAAATAACTGTATATTATTATAGTATATGCTTATCCAGTTGCAAGTGTTTTTTTAAACTTTTCGATCCAGCTCACAAAAATAAATTTGTGAGCAAGATAATGCCCTTGCTTCATCAAAGGGATTAAGAGCATTAATCAACATTATTTTTTCATATTGCCCTAAATCAGCTTGAGTGATTTTAGTTAAATGGACTTTTCCTTGATCTAATAATTGAGTTAATTGTGTGCCTTTTAGTAGATAATCTTGCGGACTGTACCAAACACCCCCTTTTAGAAAAAGCAAATTACCAATAGAGCAATCACTAAAATTTCCATTATTGATAATTATCACTTCTTCATTTTGCAAAATATTGAGTAAATCGAACCGCTTGCGGTCGCTAAATTTTAAGTGATAATCCCAATTTTCCACTTCCACACAACGAAAACGCTCGACTTGTTTTGGCGAATAAGGGAAAAATTTTATCTCACATTCAGTCGCATTATAATCCACTCGGCAGCGTACTTTGCCTTGTTGATAAGGCTCTGGTACAACTAAAATTTGTGCTAATGTGAAAGTTGGCTCACAACCAAAATATTCTCGCACCGCCTGTTCAAAACGTTGTTGATGATAAGGCAAATTCTTCACCTTGCCACCAATCACTGAAATGGTTTCAAAGAGTGGAAATTGGTACATAGACTTTCTCTAAAATTTCGTTATATTCATCTTCTAACACGCTTTGTGAGGTAATTCCTCCGCCGCTGTGGAACACAAGTCCGCTCAGGGTTTGGGCTATGTAGCGAATTGCCACCGCACTTTCTACACTTTCGCCATCAAAATAGCCAAAAATCCCTGTGTAATAACCACGCTTTCCTTGTTCTGCCTGCTGAATAATAGAAACCGTTTTCTCTTTAGGAGCACCGCTAATAGAACCAGCAGGTAATAAAGTGGCTAAAATAGATCCGATATTTTCCTGCCAATTTTCAGCCAGTTCGCCGCAGATCTCAGAACTTGTTTGCAAAATTGCTCCACGATGGGTTTGGACTTTTTCCACATAGCGATATTTTGTTACTTCGATATTTTTAGCCACTAAGGCGAGATCGTTTCGGATCAAATCTACAATAGTATTATGTTCGGTAAACTCTTTTTCAGAAGCTATTAATTTCTGCTCAGCATTTTCTTCGCTCGCATTAATCGTTCCTTTCATCGGGTAAGAAAAAATGCGGTTCTGCTCAATTCGCACAAAGCATTCGGGCGAAAAGCAGACAAATTGATCTTGCAGATAACATTTATATTTTGCCTTACTACTTGCAAAAATCTCCGCTAATGAATAATTGGTTTCAATGGCTGTTGGATAGCTTAAATTCAGCAAATAGCTATTACCGGCTTGAATTTCTTTCTTCACTAATTCAAAACCAGCTTGATATTCAGCAAAAGTAATTGGATTTGCTGAAAATTCAAAAGATTTAGCCACTTTTTCAAAGGTTCTTTTTGCATTCGATTTGCAAAAAAACTCAAAAAAAAGACCGCTTGTATGAGCCTCTTCGAGCGGAAAAATAAGCGGCTTTTCCTGCTCAAAATCAATTAAAAAGAAAAAAGGACGTTTGGCTCGCCCATATTGATTGGCTTTGTCTATAAAATCTTGCATAAAACTGAAATGCTTAATATTGGAAAGCTCTGTTATAATGCAAAGTAATAGTTTTGAAAAGCATTTTTTGAAAAAGGTTTTACCGATGAACGCCTCACTTAATATTGATGAAATTTGGCTCTATATTGCCCTTGCCGTTTGTGTGCTGATTGGCATTTATTTGTTTTTTCTGCAATCACGTTATCAGCGAGATGCTTATGAGTTAAGCCAAGATCTCAACAAAATCACGGCAGATTTTCACCAAATCAGCGAAAAATATGAGAATCTTAGCCAAGAGAAAAATCAACTTGAGCAATGGGCGGTGCAACAACAAACGAAATATGAAGCCGTAAGCGAACGCTTGAGTGAACGAGATGCTCAGCTACAACGTTTTCAACAAAAAATTGAGCTTGCCGAACAGCAGGAAAACGAACTAGAACGCTATATCAGTGAGCTGAAAGAAAGGGTGGGTTCTTCGCACGCTAAAGCCGAGAGTTTGGAAGAACAGCTGCAATTTAGCCAGAGTTCGCTTTCGCAAAAAGAGCGAGAAAATCAATCGCTTTTTAGTCGCTTAAATGAAGTGCAAAATGAGCTGACCGAGCTACGCACCACGCTTTCGGAAAAACAGGCGAATTTTGAGCAGCAGCAACGTAATTTTGTGGAAGTAAAACAACAGCTTAATGTGGAATTTCAACACCTCGCTCAACAGATTTTAGATGAAAAAAGCAAGCGATTTAGTGAAACCAATCAAAGCTCGCTTGAAGCTCTGCTTAAGCCTTTTAAAGAGCAAATTGAGGGCTTTCAAAAACGAGTGAATGAGGTACATAGCGAATCCCTTAAAGGTTCTGCGAATTTAGAAGCCGAAATTAAGCGTGTGCTACAAATTGGTGTTTCAATGTCGGAAGAGGCTCAAAACCTCACGAATGCGTTGAAAGGCAATAACAAAGTGGCGGGTAACTGGGGCGAGGTTCAGCTTGAAACCACATTGCAGTCAGCGGGTTTGTTAGCAGGCGAGCATTATCAAGCCCAAGAAAGTTTCCGTGATGAAGAAGGTAGACGTTTTGCCCCTGATTTTGTGGTGCATTTGCCCGATCAAAAACACCTGATTATTGACAGCAAAGTGTCGTTAGTAGCCTACGATCAAGCGGTCAGATCTGAGGAAAATTTTGCAATTTCACAGGCGTTGGACGAACATTGCCGTTCGCTCCGTTCCCATATCGAGGGTTTATCGAAGAAAAATTACAGTGCTTTGCTTGGTATCAAAAGCCCTGATTTTGTGCTGATGTTTGTACCGATTGAGCCTGCTTATATTGAAGCGATGAAGCACGATCCGCAGTTGTTTAACTTTGGCTATGAACGCAATGTGATTTTGGTTTCGCACACCACGCTAATGCCAATTTTACGCACCGTAGCGAATTTGTGGCGAATTGAACGAGGCAATTCTGAGGCTCGTGAAATCAGCGAGAAAGCAGGCGAAATTTATAACCAAGTTTGTGCTGTGGCGGATCGCTTGGCAAAATTAGGTAATACGCTCAATACGGCAAATAATCAATATAATCAAGCCGTTACTTCTCTTGTTGGACGACAAGGCTTGCTCGGAAAAGTGGAACGATTTCAACATCTTTCTAGCAAGGCAAGCCAACTTGTGCCACAAGTAGAGCTGATTGAAAACGAAGTGGATACGATTAAATTGGAAATGGTATCGAAGGAATTGTTAGAAGAGTAGGTCAAATCTCGTTATTTACCTAAAATTGTAGGGGCGGGTCCTGTGCCCACCCAAGAATATCATCTGAAATATCGGGCGGGTACAGGACCCGCCCCTACACAAAAATGCAAAAAAAGCTATTAATCATTGACAACCACGACTCTTTCACTTTCAACTTGGTGGATTTACTCCGTAAGCTCAATGTGCCTGCAAAGGTCGTATTAGTGGAAGAATTAAACCTAGACGAAGTGGAAAACTTCACGCATATTCTCATCTCGCCCGGCCCTGATGTGCCGAGCGCGTATCCACAAACTTTTGCGATGTTAGAGCGTTATTATCAAAGCAAATCTATTTTAGGGGTTTGTTTAGGGCATCAAACGATTTGCGAGTTTTTTGGTGGCACGTTATACAATTTAGAGAATGTTCGGCACGGTCAGCAACGCACGCTAACGCAAATTAAGCCAAATCCAATGTTTGACGGTTTACCGGAACAGTTGAAAGTGGGGCTGTATCACTCGTGGGGAATTTTGCAAAATTCGTTGGAAAATACACCGCTTGTAGCCACGGCTGTGTGTGAGCAAAATGTGCTGATGGCGTTCAAACACCAAAGTTTGCCGATTTTTGGGGTGCAGTTCCACCCTGAATCTTTTATCACCGAATACGGAAAAGAGATGCTGAAAAATTGGCTTACGATTGAGCAAGATTTTTAACGGAAAATCGGCTATAATCCGCTAGTTTATTTCCTTTTAAAATCTAATCAGTAAGGGTGAAAAATGTTTCGCCCCTACACAAATATTAAGAGATATTTTCAATGAAAGATTCTATTATCAATAAATTAGAAAGCTTGAGCGAACGCCACGAAGAACTCCAAGCATTACTTGGCGATGCGTCTGTGATTTCCGACCAAGAAAAATTCCGTGCCTATTCAAAAGAATATTCCCAATTAGAAGAAGTGGTTGGCACCTTTAACCGTTGGAAAAAATTAAACAACGATATTGAGGAAGCTCAATTACTGTTAGATGATCCTGATATGAAGGATATGGCAGCAGAAGAAATTGCGGAAAACAAAGCAGAAATTGAAAATTTAGAACAACATTTACAAATTCTATTATTGCCAAAAGATCCGAACGATGAATACAACGCATTCCTTGAAATTCGTGCAGGAACGGGCGGTGATGAAGCTGGTATTTTCGTAGGCGATTTATACCGTATGTACAGCCGTTATTGCGAAAGCAAACGCTGGCGAATTGAGGAAATGTCGGCGAATGAAAGTGAGCAAGGCGGATATAAAGAGATTATCGTGAAAATCAGCGGCGAAGGCGTTTACGGGCAACTGAAATTTGAATCAGGCGGACACCGCGTGCAACGTGTGCCGAAAACCGAATCACAAGGGCGTATTCACACCTCTGCCTGTACCGTTGCGGTAATGCCAGAGTTACCAGAAAGCGAAATGCCAGAAATCAATCCATCTGATTTGCGAATTGATACTTACCGTTCATCAGGTGCAGGCGGTCAGCACGTTAATACTACAGACTCTGCGGTGCGTATTACCCATATTCCAACAGGGATTGTGGTAGAGTGCCAAGACGAGCGTTCACAACACAAAAACAAAGCGAAAGCCTTAGCAGTACTTGCTTCTCGTATCGTGCAAGTTGAGCAAGAACGCCAAGCCGCAGAGCAGGCAGACACTCGCCGTAACTTATTAGGCTCGGGCGATCGTTCGGATAAAATCCGTACCTACAACTACCCACAAGGGCGTGTAACTGACCACCGTATCAACTTAACGGTTTACCGCTTAGATGAAGTAATGAACGGTAAAATTGATGAATTAATCCAGCCGATTATTACTGAATATCAAGCGGATCAGTTAGCGGCGTTATCTGAACAAGGCTAATTTATTGTAGAGACACACTGCGTGTGTCCGCAAAATATAAATTTGCAAAATTTTATAAAAAATACACCGCTTGTGGACGCATGCAGTGCGCCCCTACTAAATATATCAAGAGGAACTTCAGTATGAAAAAAGTATTATTAATCACAGCGACTACTTTTCTTGCTGCTTGTAACATTAAGTTTATCAACTCAAGCACAACGTTAAAAAACGAAGTTATTACGCCAACCACCGAACATTTTGTCGGCGAATGGGAATGTGCAATGAATGGCGTTGCGGCAACCACAAACAAAGTGAAGTTAGGCAAAGATGGTAAAGCGAACTATCTGGGTAATGTTACGCTCCCTGCTGAAAAGCCAATTTTTAATTATGCCCTAGAGCGTTCAGGCAGTTGGAAATTTGCAGATAACACCTTAACTTATAGCTTTACTCAGAGCAAAGTTTCTCGAGCTCACGCTGATGAAGTACAGGCTAATCTGCAAGCAAACCAAGAATTACAAAGTTTAGAACAACAATATTTCGATGCCCTAAACCAACAAACCAAAAAATCAGGTAAAACTAATGTAAACCTTGCCGTAAGTAACTTTACCACCAAAGCATTCAGTGTTGAGCAGAAAGTTGCCGAAACAGTGCGTTCAGGGAATTGTGTAAGGGTTTTATAATTTTTTCGGCTTATTAGAATAAACTTGAAGGATAATTTATGAATTCCATTGATATTCAGAGAATGATTAGCCAAGAATTGGTTAAAAAGATTTTTGGTAACCAGAAAAATGCAATGGCTTTTTTAGCTTTATTAGGTATCCAGATAAAGGTTAAAAATGCTAAAGAGGCATATAATCTAATTGTTGAGCATTGGGATTATCAAAAGGCATATCAAATTATCCGTCAATTATTTAAGCAGACAGATAAATATAAGAAAGGTTTAGCAGGAGAAAATAATGTAACTGTTCTTTTGCAAGAATGGAAACAACTTGGTTTTGGAAAAATAGAGTGGCCTTTCTCACAAGGTCAATTTGATAGTTTTGTTCAGCAAATTAATTCTTCTTATGAGCCTAGAGATGAAAAAGATCGAAAAGTTAGAGATGCAGCTGTCCGTTATAGAAGAATTAAAGAAATTAATACAGAAAGAAATGACTACTTAGAAACATTAATTTTTTTGAATAATGAAAATGTAATTCCAACTCTCTATCATTCAAAAGGACTAGATTTTTTCATTAATGGTGTAAGTTTTGATCAGAAAGTTGCTCGTAGTCCAACTAATGAATTTAAAAAAGAATTTGGAGAAAGTTGGAAAGAAATAGCGATTAAAAATCCTGAAAAAGTAGCTGAATATCTCTATACTTATCAAGATGAAGGAAGATTTGGAGCAGATCCTCGTCTTTTTATTGTTTATTTAGACGAGAATATTGAGCCTATAAAAATTAAAAAAACAATTGAAGAAAATAAATTAGATAAACCTTATAAGATAAATTTTAAATATCGCCATAAATCTACGGGTGAAACGGCATATCAAACTGAGGCATTTGTAATTTTATTAACAAATGATGATAGCTAATGAATTATATAGGGTCAAAAAATAAATTATCTAGTTTTGTTATCTCTACAATAAAAGAAACAGTAGGCTGTTTAGATGATAAAGTTTTTGCTGAACTTTTTGCAGGAACGGGAATTATTTCTCGTGCATTAAAAGACCAAGTAAAGAAAATCATTGTTAATGATTTAGAGTATTATAGTTATGTTTTATCTAAAAACTATATTAGTAATAATAGTTTTTTTGATTATTTTTCCCTATTTAATTTTTTAGAAGAAAATATCTCTTATTCAGAAAGAGATTTTATTTTTCAAGAATATAGTGAAAATGGAAAAGCAGAAAGACTTTATTTTTCGGAATATAATGGTAAATTAATTGATCGCATAAGGAAAAATATACAACTTCTTTATGAAAGCAGAGAAATAACAGAAGAACAATTTTTCTTTTGTCTAGCTTCATTATTAGAAAGTGCTGATAAACATGCTAATACAGCCTCTGTTTATGGGGCTTATTTAAAAACATTAAAAAAGACGGCTCAAAAAAATATGAAATTAGAAGCTGCCTTATTTGATATAGGAAAAGCAGAAACAGAAGTTTACCACCAAGATAGTAACTCTCTCATTACAAAAATTTATGGAGATATTCTTTATCTAGATCCTCCTTACAACGCTAGACAATATGGTGCAAACTATCATCTTTTAAATACAATTGCTTTATATGACGATTTTGTTCCTAAAGGTAAAACAGGATTAAGAGAATATAAAAAATCAAGCTACTGTCAAAAAGGAATTGTAAAAAATGTTTTTGAAGACTTAATTAAAAATGCAGAATTTAAATATATATTTATTAGCTATAATAATGAAGGGTTAATGTCTTTCACCGATATTAAAGAAATTTGTTCTAAGTATGGACATTATGATTTTGTAGGAAAAGAATATTCTCGCTTTAAAGCCGATAGTAATAGAAAATATAGTGATGATAAAACATTAGAATATCTCCATATTTTAGAAAAATATTAATTAAAATAAAGATGAACTACCAACAATGGCTCTCTTTCGCCGAACAGCAACTCAGCAAGAATGCTGAGAACGATCCGTACCTAAACGCAAAACTTGACGCAAACCTGTTACTACAAGCAGTTACAAAACGCTCAAAATCCTCTATTTTTGCGTTTTCGGAAACCGAGCTTTCAGAAAGTGAATTAGTGGAACTTGCGGAAAAATTGGCTCGCCGAGTAAAAGGCGAACCAATGGCATATATTTTAGGGCAACGGGAGTTTTGGTCGTTGCCGTTAAAGGTTTCAGCCGCAACGTTAATTCCTCGCCCTGATACAGAGCGATTAGTTGAATTAGCGTTAGATTTTGCTTACAAGCGGTTAGAAAATCAGAAAAATTTGCAAATTTTGGATTTAGGCACAGGCACAGGGGCGATTGCGTTAGCTCTTGCTAGTGAATTAGGAGAGAAAGCCCAAATTATCGGGGTGGATTTTCAACATAATGCGGTGCAACTCGCAAAAGAAAATCGCCAAAATCTTGGGTTTAGTAATGTTAGATTTCTACAAAGTGATTGGTTCGGCTCGCTTGAAAATAAACAATTTGACTTGATTGTCTCTAACCCACCCTATATTGACGAAAACGATGAAAATTTAATAGTTGGCGATGTGCGTTTTGAACCTTTAACCGCATTAGTTGCCGATAACAATGGGTTGAGCGATTTGCAAAAAATTATTGAAAATGCACCGCTTTACTTAAAGCCACAAGGGGCGTTAATGCTAGAACACGGCTGGCAGCAGGGCGAGCAGGTAAGAGATTTATTTGATTTAAATTTGTGGGAAGCTATCGAAACCGCTCAAGATTATGGTGGCAATGATAGAGTAACCCAAGCAATCCTAAAATAAAGGCAGGAAATGGACGATATTATTGAAGAATTATTGAAAGAGTTGGCAGAGCCGAAAGTTAAGATAAGCGATGCGGAGTTGAAAAAATTTCTCTATCGTGAAATCTTACGGCTCACTACGCTAATTGACGGTAGTGTAAACGAGCAACAAGTGTTTGGGCAGATGTCTGCACTAACCAAAAAGGCTCGCTATAACGTGAATGGCGAGGGCGATGAAGAACGTATTAATCAACTGCTCCACTTAGTTTATAAAGAGTGGGGCTTTCATTGTTATTATGAAGACTATTTCCACACGGAAAATTTATTGCTCAATCAAGTCATTAAAAAACGTCGTGGAATGCCTGTTTCATTAGGAGCGGTGGTGCTTTATTTGGCTGCAGTGCTAGATTTACCGCTTTACCCTGTAAACTTCCCAACCCAATTAGTGTTAAGAGCGGAAATGAAACAGCCAAACGGAGCAACTAAAGTTCGTTTTATTAACCCGTGGAATGGCGAGTTTATTGGAATCGAAATGCTTAACAAATGGCTTGAGGGCGAAATCGGTTTCGGCGTGGAAGTAACCCCTGATCTTCTAAGACGAGCTGAACCACAAGAATTGCTTGAGCGAATTGAAACCGTATTCAAGATGACCCTCACCCGTGAAGGGAAATATGAAGAAATTTTGCGTTTGATTGAATACCGTTTGGCAATGAGCCCAGAAGATCCGTATGAAATTCGTGATCGTGGAATGGTGTTAGCAAGTATGGATTGCTACCAAGCAGCGTTGGAAGATATTAATTATTTTATCGACCAATGCCCAGAAGATCCTTCCGCTGAAATTTTAAAAATGGAAGTCAAAGGCTTAGAACGAAAAAGCCAAGAGAGTTTGGTGCATTAAAATGAAATTAACTGAACAAGAACGTGAATTCCGTATAAGAGCGGTGCAAGCAGCTGTTGATAATAATCGCTTGGAAGGATTAAGCATTGATAAGGAAACAATGGCGTTATTTAATGCGTGGATCGATAATCAGATCAGTTTTGACGAAGTAAAGCGGAGCATATATGAAATATGCGGAGTTCGACCGTTACACTGATAAAAATGGTGTATTGCGTAATAAACTTGGGGCTAAATCTGACGAGGAATTAGATTTGTTAGAAAGCCGATTAGTTGCAATGAATACGCTTAGCCTAAGGTTAGAGCCTATAAAAGGGAATTTTGATTTAGCTCATTTGCAGAAAATACACCATCGGCTATTTTCTGAAATTTATGAATGGGCGGGAGAATTACGTGAAATTGGGATCACAAAAGGTAAAACTGTATTTGCTGCTCCAAATCGAATTCAGCCTGAATTTCATAAGTTACATCAGAAATTGATAAGTGAAGAGTTTGAAAAATATGATAAAGCTACTTTTGCAAAGAAATTAGCTTATTATCTCGGTGAAATAAACATTCTACATCCTTTTAGAGAGGGGAATGGACGTAGCCAGCGGGAATTCATTATTCAATTAGCGTTAAAATTTAATTATCGCTTACATTTTCAAAATGTAACTCCAGAAGAAATGATCGATGCTTCAGAACGCTCTTCACTTTATGTGGATAATAGATTATTTGAACAAATTATTTTTGAAAGATTAGAACTGATAAACAAGGAATCCCTATGACAGATAAAATCGTAAAAGTTGGTAACATTGAGGTGGCGAACAATAAGCCATTTACGCTATTTGGCGGTATGAATGTGCTAGAAAGCCGTGATATGGCACTTCGTGTATGTGAGCAATATGTTGAAGTAACGAAAAAGCTCAATGTACCTTATGTATTTAAAGCCTCATTCGATAAAGCAAACCGCTCGTCAATCCACTCTTATCGTGGGCCGGGTATGGAAGAGGGGTTAAAAATTTTCCAAGAGCTAAAACAGACTTTTGGTGTAAATATCATTACTGATGTACACGAAATTTACCAATGTAAGCCTGTGGCGGAAGTGGTTGATGTGATTCAACTTCCCGCATTCTTAGCTCGCCAAACAGATTTGGTTGAAGCGATGGCTCGCACCGGTGCGGTCATCAATGTGAAAAAGCCACAATTCTTAAGCCCGGGACAAATGGGAAATATTGTGGAAAAAATTGCTGAATGCGGTAATGAAAACGTGATTTTGTGTGATCGTGGTACAAACTTTGGTTATGACAACTTAGTTGTAGATATGCTCGGCTTCGGTATTATGAAAAAGGTGTCGAAAGGTTGTCCTGTGATTTTTGATGTAACCCACTCTTTACAATGTCGTGATCCCTTTGGTGCTGCTTCAGGTGGTCGCCGTTCACAAGTAACTGAACTTGCCCGTTCTGGTATGGCGATTGGGTTAGCAGGGCTTTTCTTAGAAGCTCACCCAGATCCAAACTCAGCAAAATGTGATGGCCCATCAGCATTACCGCTTTCAAAATTAGAAGCCTTTGTTTCACAAATGAAAGCGATTGATGAGTTGGTTAAGAGCTTTGAAGAAATTGATACTTCCAAATAAACTTTCTCCGCATTAAATCCTTTCCTACTTTCTTTGCTTCGCCAAAGAAAGTAGGCAAAGAAAGGCGACCCTACTTCGCTACTTTTCTTCGCTTAGTGTGAATAGACTTAACGAAAAATTTACATTCGCTTCGCTCAGAGTAAATTTTCCTACCCATTCAAACACGCTCAGGTAGCTCAGAAGGGAGTAGAAAGGTAAAAGACAGAATAGGAGAAAAAAATGCTAAATATTGTTTTTCTTGATCGTACAGGCATTCCTGCTACTCACGAAATTCCTCGCCCGAATTTTCCTCATACTTGGACGGAATATGACTCCACCATCGCCGAGCAAACGTTCGAGCGTGTGAAAGATGCCGATATTATTGTTACCAGCAAAGTATTACTACAGCATGATCTGCTGGCTAAATTACCAAAACTGAAATTAATTGCGATCACGGCAACAGGCACGAATAATGTGGATTTAGAGGCGGCAAAAGAACTTGGTATTGCGGTTAAAAACGTAACGGGCTATTCCACGGTTACTGTGGCAGAACACGTTATCGCTATAATCTATTCGCTTAAACATCGTTTAGCGGATTATCACCGTGATTTAATCACCTCAGACCGTTGGGCAACGTACGGGCAGTTCTGCTATGTCGATTATCCAATTCAAGATATTCAAGGCTCTACGTTAGGTATTATCGGCAAAGGAAATATTGGGGCTGAAGTGGCTCGCCTAGCACAAGCGGTCGGAATGGAGGTTATTTTTGCAGAACATCAAGGAGCAACGGAAATCCGTGAAGGCTATACCGCTTTTGAAGAGGTATTAAAACAAGCGGATATTATTTCTCTACACTGCCCTTTAACCGATAAAACGAAAAATCTAATTAACGCTGAAACCTTGGACTTAATGAAGCCAACGGCTTATATTATCAACACAGGGCGTGGTCCGTTAATTGATGAGCAAGCTCTTTTGAATGCTATTGAGCAGGGTAAAATTGCAGGTGCCGCACTTGATGTTTTAGTTAAAGAGCCACCAGAGAAAGATAATCCGTTAATCCTTGCAGCAAGACGCTTACCGAATCTACTGATTACCCCACACGTTGCGTGGGCGAGTGATTCTGCGGTTACTACATTAGTAAATAAAGTAACGCAAAATATGGAAGAGTTTGTCGCAACAGGCAAGTAAATACACAAGCGGTCGTTTTTTCAAGAAAATTTGCAAATTTTTATGCGGAATCGACCGCTTGTATTGATCTATTTTTAGAAGAACCAAATGAATTTAACCCCTTTTTTTATTGCTTTTCGTTATTTTAGGTCGAAAAGTGCAGACCGTTTCGGACGGCTTGTAACCAACCTTGCCAGTCTTGGCATTGTGCTGGGCGTGATGGCGTTGGTGATTGTGCTATCTATTATGAACGGCTTGGAAAATATGCAGAAAAATAACCTGCTTTCTACCTTACCGCACGCCATTATTACACCGCAGGAAGGGCATTTTTCCAAACAAGAAAAACTAAACTTACCCGCCTTTGCTACTCAAAGTGTAGTAATTAACCGTGCGAACGTCGTCATTCAAAGCTCGGAAGGGATTAATGCTGGGCAGCTAATTGGTGTTGAAAATGCCACAGATGATCCGCTATTAATGGATCAAAATGTGCCTCAATTATTACCAACAGGTGAATTTAAGGTGCTGGTTGGCTCTCGCTTAGCAGATAAACTAAACCTAAACGTGGGCGATAAACTCCGTTTAATGATTACCGAAAACAGCCAATACACTCCAATGGGGCGTGTGCCTGTGCAGCGGTTATTTGAAATCTCAGGCATTTATCATTCCAACCGTGAGGCAAGCGAATTTACTCTCTTTGCTAATTTAGCCGATGTAGGGCGGTTGTTGAGAATTACCGAAGATCAGGTACAAGGTGTGCGTTTGTATCTGCAAGATCCGTTCCAAGTTACCGAACTTAGCAACCATTTCGATGCAGAACGTTACCAAATCAGCGATTGGCGTGAGCAAAAAGGCGAATTTTTCCAAGCGGTAAAAATGGAAAAAAATATGATGGGCTTGCTAATTAGCTTGATTATTGTGGTCGCTATTTCAAACATTGTAACTTCCTTGAGCTTAATGGTGGTGGATAAACAGGGCGAAATTGCGATTTTGCAAACCCAAGGCTTAACCAAAAAACAAGTGATGCAGATTTTTGTGTTCCAAGGGGCGATTGTGGGCGTGATTGGCTCGATGATTGGTGGCTTGCTTGGAGTGCTAGTGGTGTCTAATTTGGATCAAATTATCCTCTTGCTCAACCCGAGCATTCATTTACCCACCTTGATTTCAGGCTCACAAATTACGGTGATTGTAGGTGTTTCAATTTTACTTTCACTACTTTGCACCCTTTACCCAGCATATCGAGCCTCAAAAATTGAGCCGGCTCAGGCATTGCGATATGAATAGTAATAATATTGAAAATTGTTCGACTAGATTAGCAATTCATTAAGGTAATAAAATGGCAAAAAAATCATCATTCAGTAAATCTATTCGACAAATCTCTCGAGCTATTGTTCAAATCAATAGAATAAATGAAAGAGAGAGAAAAGAAAGGGAACGTAGAATTAGATTAAATCAAAAAGCTCAAGAGCGTTCTATTAGAGAAGCTGAAAGAGAACAGAGAAGTTTAGAACGCCAATTAGCTATAGCAGAAAAAAATCGAGAGCGTTTAGAAAAACAAAAATTAAGAGAACAAAAAGAGTTTATAAAAACATTTATTTATGAAGCTAAATGCGATTATAACTTTCGTTGTTTAGAGAGAAAAGACTTAGTAAATAGCTTTATTAATGAAATAATCAAATAATTTGGGGGGTATTAATGGAACTGATTTTTTTAGCTATATCTTTCGTAATATGTATCTTTTTTTATTTCTATTTTAAGAAAAAGTTAGAGACATATACTAATTTCAAATCTGCAATTAATGAGAATAAAAAGATACTTGAGCAAACTTTATCTGAACTTAAGGAAGCACAAGAAAAATTAGATGAGAGTCTAATGTCATTCAATAAAATAAATGAAGAAACTCAAGAACTACAGGACTTAAAGAAAAATGCAAATATATTGAGTGAACAGGTAGTGGAAGATAATAAGTTAAAATTAAAAATTCAAGAAAAAATTGCTGAATTATCTTCACAAGAGCAAGATTATATAGATAGAGTTTATGCTATTCAAAGTAAGATTGATCTATATTCAACTTTAGAAGAGTTTTCAGATGTTGGTCATTTTGAAATTCCAGACTATTTATATCAAACATCTGAACGTTTTGCTGAAGAAATTAGAAGAGTTAGAGAAGCACAAAAAGACTTAATCAAAAGTAAAGAAGCTATTTTTTATAATGAAACTGCTTTAAATACTGTTTTAGGTACAACTTCAGATGCAAAAAGGGTATTAGATGGTCAGATAAAGCTGATGCTTTTAGCTTTCAATGAGGATTGCGACCTGCTCATCAGCAAAGTTAGACCAGGATATTACCCAAAAACATTAGAGCGAATAGAAAAATTAGCAAACGAATTAGAAAAATTATCTATTCATTTTCAGTGCCAATTTAATATTAGATATATAGAACTAAAGCTTACCGAATGTACTCTTCAATACCAATATAGATTGAAAAAGCAGGAAGAGGACGAGGAGCAACGTTTTATAAGAGAGCAAATCAAAGAAGAGCAGAAAGCAAGACGAGAGTACGAAAAAGCCATTGCAGATGCAGAAAGAGAAGAGAAAATGTATCAAGAGTTGCTCAATAAAGCTAGAGCAGAATTAGAATATAGTAACTCTGAAAAAATGATTGCTATTCAAGCTCAAATTGCATTACTAGAGCAGCAATTAGCAGAAGCACAAAGTAGAGAAGAACGAGCAAGAAGTTTAGCTGAACAAACTAGACGAGGCTATATTTATATCATTAGTAATATAGGTTCTTTCGGAGAGAATGTATATAAAATAGGTCTCACACGTCGTCTAGATCCTATGGAGAGGATAAAAGAATTAGGTGATGCAAGCGTACCATTTTTCTTTGATGTTCATGCATTTATCTATTCAGAAGATGCACCTACATTAGAATCTATGTTACATAAGCGTTTTGATTCTCAACGTGTAAATGCCGTAAATATAAGAAGAGAATTCTTTGAAGTAGATTTAGAAGAAATTAAACACGCTGTTGAAGAATTAACAGGAAATGAAGCTGAATTTCATATGACAGCTCTTGCAGAAGAATATTACGAAACTCGACGAATACGAGGAATATAAAATTTAGATGAATAAAATGACAGAATTACTTCGCTGTGAAAATATCAGCAAATTTTACGATGAAGGCGAACAGAAAGTTCCAGTGCTAAAAGAGGTTTCGTTTTCAATGAATGAAGGCGAGTTAGTGGCGATTGTTGGTAGCTCTGGTTCGGGTAAAAGTACCTTATTACATACACTTGGCGGTTTAGACCAGCCAAGTAGTGGCAAAGTGTGGGTACGTGGGCAATCATTACAACATTTAAGTTCTGATAAGTTAGCCTTACTTCGTAATCAAAACTTAGGCTTTGTTTATCAGTTTCATCACTTAATGGCAGATTTTTCCGCTCTTGAAAACGTGATGATGCCGATGTTAATTGGCAAACAGAACAAAACCGAAGCGGCAAATAGAGCCGAAAAAATGTTACAAGCGGTCGGATTAGCTCATCGAATTACACATCGCCCGTCTGCATTATCAGGTGGGGAACGCCAGCGTGTAGCGATTGCTCGGGCGTTGGTAAATAACCCTGCCTTAGTGCTTGCCGATGAGCCAACAGGGAATTTAGACCAAAAAACGACCGAAAGCATTTTTGAGTTAATTCAACAATTAAATCAAGAGCAAAATATTACGTTTTTATTAGTTACGCACGATTTAAACCTAGCGAATAAACTTTCACGTAGCCTTGTAATGCGAGATGGTGTGTTAAGCGAGGGGAGCTTATGAGTACGCCCTTTTTCATTAGCTGGCGTTACCAACGGGGCAAGCAGAAAAATCGGTTAGTTTCGCTGATTTCGCTATTTTCCAGCATTGGGATCGCACTTGGTGTCGCGGTGTTGATTATCGGCTTAAGTGCGATGAACGGCTTTGAGCGTGAGCTAAATAGCCGTGTGCTTTCGGTTGTGCCGCACACAGAGCTGGTGTCATTTCGTGGAAATCAGGCTCAACCGATTGCCGATAGCCAAAAACTAGAGGAATTGGTGAAAAAATCGGAAAATATCACCGCTAGTTCGCCCTTTGTAAGCTTTACTGCTTTAATTGAAAACGGTTCACAGCTTAAAATTGCACAGGTGCGAGGCGTTGATCCGCACAAACAAGATCAGGTAAGCAAACTCAGCCAATTTATTCCAGTGGAACAATGGCAGGCTTTTACCGCTCAATTCAACGCTGATGAAGATGGCTTAATTCTCGGGGCAGGCATTGCAAAAGCCCTAGAAGTTGAAGCTGGCGATGAAGTAACCTTACTGATTCCTCAACCAACAGAAGATGGCAAATTAGCCCAGCCATTGCGTTTTAATATGCCTGTTACAGGCGTGTTACGTTTAGATGGGCAGTTAGATCATAGCTATGCGTTAATTCCGCTCAATAAAGCCCAAGAGCTGATGGAATATCAGCCAAATCAAGTTTCAGGGATTGAAATGAGTTTAAGCAATCCATTTGCGGTGCAAAGTCTTGCGATGCCGCAGCTTAATGGTTATCCACAGCCACTTTACTTGAATACTTGGATCGAAAAATTTGGCTATATGTATAACGATATTCAGCTTGTTCGCACCGTAATGTATATCGCAATGGTTCTCGTCATTGGGGTGGCTTGTTTTAATATTATCTCTACGCTAATTATGGCGGTAAAAGATAAGCAAGGGGATATTGCGATTATGCGAACACTTGGCGCAAATAATGGTTTTATCCGCCGTATTTTCTTATGGTATGGCTTGCTTTCAGGTATGAAAGGGGCATTGTTTGGGATTATTTTAGGTGTAATTTTATCGCTAAATTTAACCGCTATCATTAAAGCGATTGAGGGTTTCTTCGATATAAAATTACTGTCAGACGGCGTTTATTTTGTTGATTTCTTACCAAGTGAATTACATTGGCAAGATATTGGCTATGTGCTGGTTGCAACTATTGTATTAAGCCTGTTTGCCAGCCTTTACCCGGCTAATCGAGCAACGAAATTAGAGCCGGCGAAAGTGTTAAGCGGACATTAAACAGAACAAAAAAAGTGGCTAACTAGTTAGCCACTTTTTTCATTTATTATGGATTAAACGGGAAGAATACAGGAATAAAAATAACCCCTAAAATCCAGAAGATAATATTGAGCGGTAAGCCAATCTTGATGAAATCTGTAAATTTATAACCGCCTGCACCATAAACCATCGTATTGGTTTGATAGCCTACTGGTGTCATAAAGCTGGTTGCGGCTGCAAGCATTACCGCAATAATAAACGGCGAGGCATCAACACCTAACACTTGAGCAGTTGAAATCGCAATTGGTGTTAATAATACTGCTGTTCCCGCGTTACTCATAAATTCGGTTAATACAGAAGTCAGTAAATAAAGTACCGCAAGCACCACTAAAGGCCCAAAATGTCCTACTTTACCAAGCGTATTATCTACAATAAACTGAGCAGCTCCACTGTTCGCCATTGCTTCACCAAGTGGGAGTAAACCTGCAATCACTAAAATAATTTTCCAGTCGATAGATTGATAGGCTTCATCTGCGGTTAAACAGCCTGCTAAACACATTGCAACCGCACCTACTAAGGCACTGATTGCAATCGGCATAATACCGATTGCGGCAGTAGCCACCACCCCAACCATTACCCAAAGTGCAAACTTAGCACGCCAAGACTCTTCGGTTTTTACTAAATCAGAAGAGAGCACGATAAAATCTTTATCTTTGCGTAAATCATCCATATCTTCTTTTGGAAGCGTTAATAATAGAATATCGCCCATTTTAAAGCTAATACCACGCAAGCGTTCTCTAATGATACGGCTACGACGTTGTAAACCTAATACAGTTGCATCTTTATTCCAACGTTGTTGCAAAATTGGGATAGTACCACCAACCCAACGAGAGGTTGGCGAAATCATCACTTCTACCACCATTAAGTCGTCAAAATCATCTTCATCAAGATCACGACGACCATAAACAACGTGATGTAAGCCATATTTTTCTCGAGCCCCAGCTAAATCTGCCGATTCACCACGTAATAATAAAATATCGTGTTTCTGTAATACTTGGTGGCTTGGGGTGGATAAACGCTCTCCATTGCGTAATAACCCCACAGCAAATAGGTTAAATTCTTCGGTTAACCCTGATTCTGCTAAACTCTTGCCAATTAAGACAGAATTTTTATTTACCTTTAATTCAGAGACATATTTACCAAATCCAATCCCTTCTTCAAGCTGTAAGCGCGATTCGGGTAATAAGAAGCGACTAGTAAGTAGCAAATATACAGTACCAACCAGGAAGAAAATTATCCCTAAAGGAGCAAATTCAAACATTCCGAAGCCTGAATGCCCTTGATTTTGTGCAATTGAGTTTACCAATAAGTTAGTTGATGTTCCAATAAGTGTACAGACCCCTGCCATTTGAGAAGCAAAGGATAACGGAATTAAGGATTTAGACGGTGCAAGATTAATATTTTGTGATGCTGCAATCACGATTGGGATTAATACCGCAACTACTGCGGTGTTATTCACAAAAGGGGAAATTGCAGCATTTATACCACATAAAACTAAAATAAATACCCAAGGCGTTTTAACCTTTGCCAGCAAGCTACCTATACTATCTAATGCACCACTATTTTGTAAGCCTGCCGCTAATACAAACATTGCGGTTACAGCAACTGTTGCTGAATTTGAAAATCCACTTAATGCCGACTTAGTATCAATTTGCCCTAATAAAACCAAAGACGATAATACTAAGATGGCAACTGCATCCATACGAATTTTTTCGGTTGCAAATAAAAACACTGCAAAAGCCGTTACTGCCAGTGTCGCCACAATATCCCAAGACATCCTTTTACTCCAATCTTAACTATAAATGGGGGCTGCAATAATAAATCAAGCTATTGTTTTTGTCTCTAAATTTTATTCACTTAAACATAACAAAAAGAGCTGATTACACGAATATAATCAGCTCTCTGTTTCTTATTGATTAACCACGATATTTCTGGTGTTGTTTAACCGCCTTACGAATTTGGCGAATATTGGTGCGGCGGCGATTTGCAGCCACCTCCACTTTCGTTTCCGTTTCAGCAGGTAAGCCCACTAGCTCACGCAAGTAGTTCACTTGCTCAAGCCCCATCTCTTCCCAACCACCACGTGGTAAACCTTTGTCTAATTTAATGTTACCGTAACGAATGCGAATTAAGCGGCTCACTTCCACCCCTTGCGATTCCCACAAACGGCGAACTTCACGATTACGCCCTTCAGTTAAGGTTACATCAAACCATTGGTTTAAACCTGTTCCGCCAACCACTTTGATTTGCTTGAAGTTAGCCGGGCCATCTTCTAACTGAACGCCTTTGCGTAAGCGTTGTAACATAGCATCATCAATATTACCAAACACACGCACCGAATACTCACGCTCCACCTCACGGCTTGGGTGCATTAAACGGTTCGCTAACTCGCCGTCTGTAGTAAAGAGTAATAAACCTGAAGTGTTAATATCTAAACGCCCAACCGCAATCCAACGAGCGCCTGTTAAGCGAGGTAAACGGTCAAATACCGTTGCTCGTCCTTCAGGATCTGAACGTGTACACAACTCCCCTTCTGGTTTGTAGTACATCAATACTCGGCAGATCTCTTTTTGTGCTGGCATTAAGTTTACTAAATGCCCATCAATACGGATTTTAGTTGAGGAGCTCACTTGCACACGGTCGCCTAAAGAGGCAATTTTGCCGTCCACACTCACACGCCCGCTGGCGATAATCTCTTCTAGCTCACGGCGAGAACCTTTCCCTGCTCGTGCTAAGATTTTTTGTAGCTTTTCACCCACTACTTTGGCTTTTTTCTCTTGTGAAACAGGCTCACTAGCGGTCGCTTTTTCCACTTTTTTTGCAGCTCGTGGGGTTAATGGTTTAGATGTTGGGCGTTGAGGTTTCTCTGAAGTCTTGCCAAATTTTCGTTCAGATTTCGCATTCGATTTCTGCTCGCCTTTTTTGAAAGATGGACGATTATCCGCATTTCTCTCTGAGCGGAAGTTGTGGCTTGGTTTCTTTTGAAAAGTTGTCATAAAGTTCCTTTTGTCGCTTTCACAAGCGTCTGAAGCATTGTAGAGACGGATACTGGACCCGTCCTAATAACAATATTAATACGGGCGGGCACAGGACCCGCCCCTACGTAAAATTTTGTGCATTTATCACACAATATCAATTTAATTAAACGGCGTCGGGTCGCCCGAACCTTCTCGAATAATGACGGGTGCATCTTCCGTCAAATCAATCACGGTCGTAGGCTGTTGTCCTAAATAACCGCCGTGAATGATGAGATCAACCCGATGTTCTAACTGTTCACGAATTTCATCGGGATCAGATTCGGTAATTTCCGTATCAGGCAGCATCAACGAGCAAGAAAGAATTGGCTCACCAAGTGCTGCAATGAGTGCCAATGCAATGGCATTATTCGGCACACGAATGCCCACCGTTTTACGCTTTGTCATTAATCTGCGAGGCAGCTCTTTGGTGGCTGGCAGAATAAAAGTGTAAGAATTCGGCGTATTATTTTTAATTAAGCGATAGGCTTGATTATTCACTAACGCATAAGTGGAAAGCTCTGATAAATCACTGCACACCAACGTGAAATTATGATTTTCCGGCAATTTACGAATTGCCACAATTCTATCCATTGCGTGCTTATCGCCCATCGCACAGCCTAAGGCATAGCCTGAATCGGTTGGGTAAACAATCACACCGCCGTTTTTAATAATTTCAACCGCTTGATTAATTAAGCGTTGCTGTGGATTATCGGGGTGAATATAAAAAAATTGTGTCATCGTTTCACGCCTTTCGCTCGATAAAAATTGGGCTAATTATACACCAATATGCCCGAAGCTCTATAAATATCTACAATAATTGCTTGACTTATTCCTTTTGTACTAGTTTAATAGTGCAAAATAATTTTTTATAGGAATTAGCAATGTCTTACTTAACCATTACTCAAACAGAGCTTCCTTACTTTTCAGACACTACAAGCATTTACTATGCGTTATGTGGCGAACGTCCGCATACCTTATTATTAGATTCTGCCGAAATTCAGAGCAAAAACAGCCTAAAAAGTTTGTTATTTGCAAAATCGGCTGTACATATTTTTTGTGAAGATCAAAGCGTAACCTTTCACGCCTTAACCAAAAATGGCGAGGCGGTATTGCCTTTAATTGAAAAAGCGTTAAACCAACTTTCCCCTGCTCCTATTTGCAAAATGTTGGAAAAAAATGACCGCTTGCAAGCCACTTTTCCAACCATCAGCAATCATTTAGATGAAGATAAAAAACTCCAAACCACTACCGTTTTTGATGGTTTACGCACCGTGAGCCAACTGTTTGCGAGTTCCACATCGCCAATCTATTTAGGTGGTTTATTTAGCTACGATTTAGTGGCGAACTTTATTCCGATGGAAAATATCAGCTTGCAAGATGATGGCTTAAGCTGCCCTGATTACAGTTTCTATTTGGCAGAACAGTTGGTTACTATCGATCATCAAACCGAAAAAGCGGTGTTAAATACGTTCTGTTTTGAGCCTAACGAGCAAGCTAATCTTCAACAACAAGCGGTCGAATTTGCCCAAAAACTTGCAAATGTTTCAGAAGCTGATCTTTCATTATCCATTAAAGCAGCGAGTGATGAAGCTATTGCCAATCTTGAAGATGAGGAGTTTAAAGAGATTATCCGCAAGCTCAAGCACCATATTAACATTGGCGATGTCTTCCAAATTGTGCCATCTCGCCGTTTTAGCCTGCCTTGCCCGAATACGCTTGCTAGTTATAAACAATTAAAAATTAGCAACCCAAGCCCTTATATGTTCTATATGCAAGGGGAAAATTTCACGCTATTTGGGGCTTCGCCTGAAAGTGCGTTGAAGTATTCGCAAGGCAACCGCCAGTTAGAGATCTACCCGATTGCAGGCTCTCGCCCTCGTGGTTTTGATGAACAAGGCAATATCGATCCTGAACTAGATAGCCGTTTAGAGCTGGAATTACGCCTCGATCAAAAAGAGCTTGCCGAGCATTTAATGTTGGTGGATTTAGCTCGAAACGATGTCGCCCGTGTAAGCGAATCAGGCACCCGCCGTGTGGTCGATTTAATGCAAATTGACCGCTATTCGCAAATTATGCACCTTGTTTCCCGTGTGATCGGCATACTTCGTGCTGACTTAGACGCTCTTCACGCCTACCAAGCTTGTATGAATATGGGCACATTAACTGGGGCTCCAAAAATCAAAGCAATGCAGCTTATTTACCAAGTGGAACAGCAAAAACGCCATAGCTACGGCGGTGCGGTGGGTTATTTAACCTCAGACGGTAATTTAGATACTTGTATCGTGATTCGCTCTGCTTTTGTGCAAAACGGTATCGCTTATGTGCAAGCAGGCTGCGGCGAGGTGTTAGATTCTGATCCTCAATTAGAAGCAGACGAAACCCGCCATAAAGCACGAGCGGTGTTAAAAGCGATTGGGCAAGTGAATAGACAGTAACTAAGTTCCCCTCTTTAGAAAAGATGGGATTACCAGGTTCTAAATAATGATTGTTTGTAGGGGCGGGTCCTGTGCCTGCCCGTAAATTAATATCGTTAGCGGACTGGCACAGAGACCCGTCCCTACGGATATAAGATAGAACCTGATAGCTCAGTTTTTCTAAAGAAGGGGAGAGAAAATAGGATAAAAAAACAATGGCAAATATTCTTTTTATTGATAACTTCGACTCTTTTACTTATAACTTGGTGGATCAATTCCGTGAGTTAGGGCATCAAGTTACGATTTTCCGTAATGACTACCCACTCGAGGATTTTTTAGCTAAAGCACAAAACACACCAAACTGTTTGGTAGCACTTTCTCCGGGGCCGGGAAATCCTGCTGAAGCTGGAAATATGCTGGAAATTATCCGACAGCTCAAAGATAAAGTGCCGATGATTGGCATCTGTTTAGGTCATCAAGCCCTGATTGAAGCCTTTGGTGGCAAAGTGGTGCATACTGGCACGGTATTACACGGCAAGGTCTCTCGCATTGAACACGACAACCAAGCGATGTTTGCCGATATTAACAACCCAATGCCTGTGGCACGTTATCACTCGTTAATGGGCGATGAATTGCCTGATGAATTTATCGTGAATGCAAAATTTGAACATATTGTGATGGCAATTCGCCATAAAACTCTGCCGATTTGTGGCTTCCAGTTCCACCCAGAATCGATTTTAACCGTCCAAGGCACAAAATTATTAAAACAATCGGTTGAATGGTTATTAGGAGAGAGAAAATGATTAGTATCTATGGTTTAAGACACGCCTTAGCTGACCGCCGAGCAAAAATCGCAGAAGCCATTTTTTACTGTATGGAAATGAGCTTAGGTGTACCAAAACAACGCCACGCTTTGCGTTTTGAGTTATTAGATCGAGAGGATTTCTATCCGCCAATTAACCGCAGCGAAAATTTCATCGTGATTGAAATTAACCTAATGCAAGGGCGGAGCGAGCAAATCAAAAAACGCCTGATCAAAGGGTTGTTTAGCACCCTACAATCGAAAGTCGGCATTATGCCAATGGACGTTGAAATTACTATTAAAGAGCAACCTGAGCATTGCTGGGGCTTTCGTGGAATGACCGGTAATGAAGCAACCGATTTGGAATATCAAGTACATCGCTAGAAATAACAAACTAAAAAGGAATCTCTATGCAAGCACTTTTAGATAAATTATTCGCAAACCAAGCCTTAAGCGAGGCGGAATCTAATGCGTTTTTCAGTGAAGTGATTAAAGGCAATGTCTCGAACGAACAACTTGCCGCAGCTTTAATCGCCCTAAAATTGCGTGGCGAAACCGTTGATGAAATTGCAGGGGCTGCAAAAGCCGCTCTGGAAAATGCCAATCCGTTCCCAACACCAGATTACTCTTTTGCCGATATTGTCGGCACAGGGGGTGATGGGCATAATACTATCAATATTTCTACCACCAGTGCGATTGTTGCCGCTACAATGGGCTATAAAATTGCTAAGCACGGCAACCGCAGCGTATCAAGCAAAACAGGCTCAAGCGATGTATTAAGCCATTTAGGCATTAATGTTGGCGTTACGCCTGAAACGGCTCGCCTTGCTTTAGATGAAACCAACATCTGCTTTTTATTCGCCCCAACTTACCACAGCGGTTTTAAATACGCAGCTCCCGTTCGCCAAGCCTTAAAAACTCGCACGTTATTTAATATTTTAGGGCCTTTAGTAAACCCTGCTCACGCTAAACGCCAGCTACTCGGTGTGTATTCGCCAGAGTTAGTGAAAGTGTATGCTGAAACAGTAAAAGCCTTAGGCTGTGAGCATACCATTGTGGTACACGGTGCAGGCTTAGATGAAGTGGCGGTTCACGGCGAAACTCAGGTGGCTGAAATCAAAAACGGGCAGATTGAATACTACACATTAACCTCTGAAGATTTTGGCATTAAACGCCACTTGTTAGAAGATCTCAAAGGCGGTGAACCTGCAGAAAATGCCGAAAAAGTTACCGCTATCTTACAAGGCAAAGGCGAACCTGCTCATATTGATGCAGTGGCGGCAAATGTCGCCTTATTAATGAAAACCTTTGGGGAAGATGATTTAAAAGCCAACGTGCAAAAAGTAAAAGAAACGCTTGAGAGTGGAAAAGCGTTTGAAACTTTGCGAAAATTATCGACTTATTAATCATATCGTAGCGGCGGGTTTTACTCCGCCTTATTTTATATTTGTTTAAAGGCTATTACGTGAAAAAAAGCATTTACGACACCCCTATTTTCTTCGAGCGTTACCAACAACTTCGCCAAAATCCAATCAGTATGAATGAAGTAGTGGAAAAGCCGACAATGTTTTCACTTCTGCCCGATTTGAAAGGAAAAAAAGTGCTAGATCTTGGCTGTGGCACAGGGGTTCATTTAGCTCATTATTTAACGCTTGGGGCGGAAAAAGTGGTAGGGCTGGACTTATCTGAATTAATGCTACAACAGGCGGAAACCGAGCTTTCTGCTCATTGGCAAAAAGGCAACGATTTTTCTCTCTACTGCTTGCCGATGGAAAGGCTAAATGAAATTGAGGAAAGCGATTTTGATGTGGTAACCAGCTCCTTTGCCTTTCACTACATTGCCGATTTTGCCGACTTACTTGCAAAAATTTCAGCAAAAATGACCGCTTGCGGTAGGTTAATTTTCTCTCAAGAACACCCGATTGTAACCTGTTATAAAGAGGGCTACCGTTGGGAGAAAAACGAAGCAAAACAGCAAGTTGCTTATAGGTTAAATTATTATCGAGATGAAGGCGAACGAGATAGAAGTTGGTTTCAGCAACCGTTTAAAACCTATCACCGCACAACGGCAACCATATTAAATAACTTAATCCAAGCAGGCTTTGAGATTATGCAAGTAGAAGAACCAATGCTTGCCGATCAACCCGAATGGCATAATGAATTTAAAGACTTACAACATCGCCCACCATTGCTGTTTGTAAAAGTACAAAAGCGAAAATAGTAAATGGTTCATTTTCGATGTGGTTATTTTACCATCAATCAAACGCTATTTTTTTAAAATTTGATTGCTCAATTTCTATGAACGCACTATTATTCAAATACCAGTACGGAGCGGTAGTTCAGCTGGTTAGAATACCTGCCTGTCACGCAGGGGGTCGCGGGTTCGAGTCCCGTCCGTTCCGCCAACAAATTTAAGCCTCTGAGAAATCAGAGGCTTTTTTGCTTTTAAAAATACTATTCTAGCTCCCCTCTTTAGAAAAGAGGGGCTGGGGGAGATTTGATACGATGTCCAAATTTCGTATGAGCGTAAAATAATTTCTGCCAAATCTCCCCTAACCCCTCTTTGCTAAAGAGGGGAAATTAAGAGTATTTATTAACATTACTTCCAAATTAACTGCTGAATTTGCCCCAACCCATTTAACCTTGTGCTGGTTAAATTCTGTGAAATTTTTAGCTCATCAAACATCGTTTTTAAGTCAAAGGCTTTCAGTCCTTCTGCCGTCTTTTCAGTTAAAGCTACACTCACAATAAATAAAAGCCCCTGCATTAAACGGGCATCGCTATATGCTACTACTTTTCGTGGCTCAGCTTGAAATTCAAACCATAAACGGCTTTCACAGCCCTCAATTTCCGCTATTTGTGCCAACTCTTGCTCACTTGGTTTTGGTAACAAACGACTTAGCTGAATTAACAAGCGGTATCTTTCTTCCCACGATTTGCAATGTTCAAATTTTTGGTAAATTTCTGTTAATGTCATAATTTCCTCATCATTTGCAAAAGATTTTAACAATCTGACCGCTTGTTGTTAATGATTTTCTGAAAATTTGCTAGAATAGCGAGATTTTGTATTACGACAGAGGAAAACAAAATGGCATTAGTCCCAATGGTGGTAGAACAGACCTCAAAAGGCGAACGTTCTTACGACATTTATTCACGTTTATTAAAAGAGCGTATTATTTTTTTAAACGGTCAGGTGGAAGACAATATGGCAAACCTGATTGTGGCACAACTTCTGTTTTTAGAAGCCGAAGATCCGGAAAAAGACATCTATTTATACATTAACTCACCGGGTGGTGTAGTAACGGCAGGCTTGGCAATTTATGATACAATGAATTTCATCAAGCCGGATGTAGCAACCCTTTGTACCGGGCAAGCTGCTTCAATGGGGGCATTTTTGCTTTCAGCCGGGGCAAAAGGCAAGCGTTTTGCACTCCCTCACGCACGCATTATGATTCATCAACCTTTAGGTGGTGCGAGAGGTCAAGCAACGGATATTCAAATTCAAGCGGAAGAAATTTTACGCTTAAAGGCAACCCTTACCCGCCGTATGGCAGAACATAGCGGGCAAGATTATGAAAAAGTGTTAGCCGATACTGAGCGTGATAATTTTATGTCTGCCGAAGAAGCGGCTGAATATGGCTTAATTGACAAAGTTTTAACCTCTCGTAGCGAGGTGGCATAATGGCGTTTGAAAAAGAACCACACTGCAGTTTTTGCGGTAAAAAACGCACTGAAGTCGATCAATTAGTAGAAGGTACTGAAGGCTATATTTGTAACGAATGTATTGAGGAATCTTACGCTCTATTAAATGGAGAAGAAGAACCATTAATTGATGAAAACCAAAACGATGAAGCGAGTTTCTTCACAAATGTGCCAACACCGCACGAGTTACACGCACATTTAGATGATTATGTTATCGGGCAAGAACACGCTAAAAAAGTGCTTTCTGTGGCAGTTTATAATCACTACAAACGTTTAAGAAGTGCATTATCGAACCACGAGGTAACCAATGGTGTTGAACTTGGTAAAAGTAATATTTTATTAATCGGCCCTACTGGTAGCGGTAAAACGTTACTTGCCGAAACCCTTGCTCGCCGTTTAAATGTGCCGTTTGCAGTAGCTGATGCAACCACCCTTACCCAAGCAGGTTATGTGGGCGAAGACGTTGAAAATGTGATTCAAAAATTATTGATGAAATGCGATTTTGAAGCCGAACAAGCCGAGCGAGGTATTGTGTTTATTGATGAAATTGACAAAATCACCCGTAAATCGGAAAGTGCCTCAATTACCCGTGATGTTTCAGGCGAAGGTGTGCAACAAGCGTTATTAAAACTGCTTGAAGGCACGGTGGCAAACATCAACCCACAAGGCGGACGCAAACACCCCAAAGGCGAAACTATTCCAGTTGATACGTCAAAAATCTTATTTATTTGTGGCGGTGCCTTTGCAGGCTTAGATAAAATTGTGGAATCTCGCACCAATACCCAAGGCGGAATTGGCTTCGGTGCAGCATTGAAGAAAGATAAAGCACGCCAAGATTTAACGGAATTATTTAAACAAGTGGAACCAGAAGATTTGGTGAAATTCGGCTTAATTCCTGAATTGATCGGTCGTTTACCTGTAGTGACGCCACTACAAGAGTTAGACGAAGAAGCCTTAATTCAAATTTTAACCGAACCGAAAAATGCGATCATCAAGCAATATCAAGCCTTATTCGAAATGGAAGGGGTTGAGTTGCACTTTACCAAAGAGGCATTAATCGCCATTGCAGGCAAAGCCATTGCTCGCAAAACAGGGGCTCGAGGCTTACGTTCAATCGTAGAAAACTTGCTGCTTGATACAATGTACGACCTACCAACCTTAAATGCGAAAAAGGTTACTATCGGCAAAGGCTGTGTTGAAAACGGTGATAAGCCGAAGGTGGAATAATCATTGATAAAAGGGTGCATTATGCACCTTTTTGTTAATAACTGATTAAGGAAGTTGAATGGAACCGAAATTTACCATTACGCATAAAATGTTAAATGATATTGTGGAAATTTCTTCCATTGTTGGACGTCTATCACTCGAAAAATGTGATTTGCAATTACGCAAAAAGCAACGTATTCGCTCCATTCAATCTTCTCTCGCTATTGAGAGTAATCCCCTAACACTTGAACAAGTTACAGGAATCATAAATGGTAAGCGTATATTAGCTCACCCTAAAGATATTAGAGAAGTTGAAAACGCTTACCAAGCCTATGATATTGCTTTTGGCTTAAATCCTTATCAGATCAAAGATTTGTTACTTGCACATAAATTACTTACCCAAGATCTCATCAAAGAATTAGGTAAATTTAGAACAAAAGAAGTGGGTATTTATAGTGGCTCAGATATTATCCATCTTGGTGCTAAAGCAGAATTTGTACCTAAATTAGTAAAAGATCTATTTAAATGGGCAGAAAAAAGTGAAATCCACGCTTTAATTAAAAGTTGCATTATTCACTTTGAATTAGAAATTATTCACCCTTTTGCAGATGGAAACGGGCGAATTGGCAGACTTTGGCAAAGTTTAATTTTAAGCAAATGGAACGCTCTTTTTGAATGGTTGCCTATTGAAACTATTGTTCACCAACATCAGCAACGTTACTATCAAGCACTTAACTCAAGCAATCGGAAAAATGATTCTACTGACTTTATCGAATTTATGCTTGAAGCGATTTTAGCCACAGTAAAATCCTATTCAACAATAGAAATGAGCGATAAATCAAGCGATAAACTGAGCGATAAAGAACAATTAATATACAAAAAAATTAAACAATATTTATCTGAGTATGCTTTCCTAACTAATCAAAAAGCAACAAAATTACTAGAACTCAGCCCATCAGCAACAAGAAGATACTTAGTGAAATTCGTTCAGCTTGGCTTACTTACTGCCGAAGGCGAGAAAAAAAGTAGAGTTTATTATATTGAGTAACAATAAATGAAAATCTGGCAACAAAAATCCCTTATTACTTGGCTGCTTTCGCCATTTTCGCTGATCTTTTGGTTGATTAGCCATGTTCGCAAGCGGTTATATTCTCTAAATATTTTGCAATCGTATCGTTCGCCTGTGCCTGTGTTGGTGGTGGGTAATATCTCGGTTGGGGGTAACGGTAAAACGCCTGTGGTAGTTTGGCTAGTAGAACAACTGCAACAACGTGGTGTGAAAGTAGGCGTGATTTCTCGAGGCTATGGCGGTAAAGTGAAAACTTTTCCACAATTAGTTACCAAAGAAAGCTCGGCTGAAATGGTGGGCGATGAACCTGTGTTGATTGTTCAGCGAACCAATGTGCCGCTGGCAATTTCGCCGAATCGCCAGCAAAGCATTGAATTACTGTTAAGCCAATTTGAGTTAGACGTCATTATTACCGATGATGGCTTGCAGCATTATGCCCTGCAGCGTGCTATGGAATGGGTGGTGGTTGATGGTGTAAGGCGTTTTGGTAACGGTTTTGTATTACCTGCAGGCGGTTTGCGTGAGCTGCCAAGTCGTTTGAAATCCGTTAATGCCATTATTTGCAATGGTGGAGAGCCAAAACCAAATGAACATTTGATGACGCTTGAACCTTCTGATGCCATTAATCTGCTTACTAATGAACGCAAGCCGTTAAGTGAATTTACACAACCTTGTATGGCGATCGCAGGAATCGGACATCCGCCTCGCTTTTTTACGATGTTAGAAAAATTAGGCATTAATCTTCGAAAAACAGAAGGGTTTGCTGATCATCAAGATTTCGATAAAACCCAACTTACCGCATTAGCCGATAACCAAACGCCACTATTAATGACGGAGAAAGATGCGGTAAAATGCAAAGTATTCGCCCAAGCAAATTGGTGGTATGTGCCTGTTTCTGCAAAATTTTCAGAAAATTCGACCGCTTGTTTGTTAGCCCCAATTCTACAAAAACTAGGAAAATAGTATGAACGAAAAACTACTCAACAACCTTGTCTGCCCTGTTTCAAATGAAAAATTAGAATGGGATAAAGAGAACAATCAATTAATCAATCGTAAGCTCAATATTGCTTACCCAATTAAAAATGGTATTCCTGAGTTACTGCCTGAAGCCGGGAAATCTTTATAAAAATAGGGCTGATTTATCTCAGCCCTATTTTTCAACATTTGCAAAAAATTGTACAATTTAAACCGCTTGTTAGCTTAACGAGCTAAAATCGCTCGCACTCTTTCCAAATCTTCCGGCGTATCTACCCCAACTTGTGGGGCTTCTTTTGCCAGTTCGATATGAATTTTTTCGCCGTACCATAAGGCTCTTAACTGCTCAAGGGATTCAAGCTGCTCTAATGCTGTTGGTTCCCAAGCCACATACTGTTTTATAAATCCTGCACGGTAAGCATAAATGCCGATGTGGCGTAAATAACCTTGAGCGGCAACAAAATTGTCATCACAATCCGGGAAGCTGTCTCTGGCAAACGGAATAGAAGCACGGGAGAAATATAATGCCATACCGTTTTTATCCGCCACCGCTTTCACCGCATTTGGGTTAAATAACTCTTCACGGTTTTCTAACTTCACGCCAAGCGTTGCCATATTCACTTGATAAGCATCTAAATTACGAGCCACTTGCTCCACAATCACAGGTGGAACTAATGGCTCATCACCTTGAATGTTTACGATGATTTCCTCATCTGCAATCTGCATCTTCTCGATCACTTCAGCTAAACGCTCTGTGCCTGAATTGTGTTTGTCTGAAGTCATACACACTTCTGCCCCAAAGGCTTTTGCTATTGCTTCAATTTCGGGGTGATCGGTGGCGATAATCACACGGCTTGCCCCTGCTTGTTGTGCTTTTTCCCAAACGTGTTGAATCATCGGTTTGCCTGCAATATCCAACAACGGCTTGCGAGGCAAACGGCTGGAGGCATAACGAGCCGGAATAATCACGGTGAAGTTCATCATTTATCCTTATGCTTCTTGAGCATCTAAGAAACGTTCTGCATCAAGTGCTGCCATACAGCCTGTACCTGCTGATGTGATTGCTTGGCGGTAGTTGTGATCCATTACATCACCTGCCGCAAATACACCTTCAACAGAAGTTGCCGTTGCATTACCGTCTAAGCCTGATTTCACTTTAATGTAACCATTTTCAAGCGCTAATTGACCATCAAACATCGCCGTATTCGGTGCGTGCCCGATTGCCACAAAGAAGCCATCAACTTTAATTTCTTCGGTTAGCTCTTCTTTGGTCGATTTTAAACGTAAACCTGTTACGCCCATATTATCGCCTAACACTTCTTCCACCGTGCGGTCTGTATGCAGAATGATTTTGCCTTCTTCGATACGTTTTTGTAAGCGACCAAGCAAAATTTTCTCAGCACGGAAGCTATCACGGCGGTGAATTAAATGCACTTCGCTTGCTAAATTCGCTAAATAAAGGGCTTCTTCAACTGCAGTATTACCACCCCCTACCACCGCAACAAGTTTATTACGATAGAAGAAACCATCACAGGTTGCACAAGCGGAAACGCCTCTGCCTTTAAATTGCTCTTCAGAGGGTAAACCTAAATATTTTGCTGAAGCCCCTGTAGCGATAATTAACGCATCACAAGTGAAGGTGTTTAAATCGCCTTTTAATGTGAATGGGCGTTTAGAAAGATCGACGCTGTGGATATGGTCAAACACAATTTCGGTACCAAATTTTTCAGCGTGTTTGAGCATTTTATTCATTAATTCTGTGCCGGTGATTTGTTCAAATTCGCCTGGCCAGTTTTCAATTTCATCGGTTGTAGTTAATTGTCCGCCTTGTTGCATACCTGTTACTAACACAGGGTTTAAGTTTGCACGAGCGGCATACACCGCTGCGGTATAACCGGCAGGACCTGAACCTAAAATTAAGAGTTTTGCGTGTTTAGTTGTCATCATAAATCCTTATTTTCTTCCGCTTTTATTATTACAAGCGGTCGTTTTTTGCAAAAATTTTGCAAATTAATATAAAAGTGAATAAAGTTGTCTTCTGAATTTTGGCACGATGGGATCAGTTCCCAATGCAGATAATATCGCTAAAAATTGTATTTTTACCTCGCCATTTGCAACATTTAAATCCGATTTTAACCAATCGAATAACAGCGTGAGTGCCTCTTCATTTTTGTGCGATTGATGTAATTGGTTGGCTAATTTTATCGCAATTTCAGGGGTTTTGTTTTGAGCATAATCGGCTTGAAGCTGTTGTAATTCAGGTGATTCACTTGCTTGCTCTAATAATTCAATTTGAGCTTGTAAACCGTGCCAGCGACTATCTCTGTCTTGAATTGGAATCGCTTTTAAGATTTCACGAGCTGGCTCAACATTTTTCATTGCAATGTAAGTTTCCGCATAGAGCAAGGCAAAATCGCTGTTTTTCTTATCCGTCATTTCCCAAGCAGATTTCAACAGCACTAATGCCTCTTCATAGCGTTCATCTTGCAAAAGCTCTAAGGCTTGGTTGAATTTCAGCTCTTCCTCTTTCGGTAAAATATTGGCAAGGCGAATTCGCAATTCTTGCTCACTTACTGCACCTTGAATCGCATCAATCGGCTGACCATCTGCAAAAAGGTAAAGCGTTGGCACTTGCTGAATACGAAATTGAGCAGCTAATGCTTGCTGTTCATCGCAATTTACCGTTGCAAGCAAAAATTGCCCCGGTTTTTCGTCTGAAATGCGGCGGAGTAATGCTTCCATTTCTAGCGAGGCAATTTCACGAGGTGAAATAAAATGGAACACTGTTGGCATTTGTCCAGCCGCACTCCATACTTCGCTAAAGTTTTGTTCGTTTACGTTTACAAAGTAGTCCATAAAACCTTCTTTAAGCTAAAAATTACATTCTATATTATAGCATTAATAAGAAGTTTCAATAGGTAGTCCGTTTCTCTCCCACGCTTCAAAACCACCTTTTACGCTGTACACGTTTTCAAAGCCTTGTTCAATCAAAAATTGAGCGGTACTCTGACTGCTTACCCCGTGATAACAAATCACTAAAACAGACTCATCATAATCGACTTCATCTAAAAATTTGCCGTAGCTTTGGTTGGTTAGATGAAACGCATCTTGTGGGTGGCTGTAAACATAACGGCGAGTATCACGAATATCAGCAAGCACCGCACCTTCGTTTTCCATTAGTTCCCACGCTTGCTGGGGGGTAATTTCTTTAAATGTGATTTCTGACATAATGAATTTTATCCTTCATAAAAATGGCGAAACTATATCATAAAATAGCGAAGAGAATGACTATTATTTCAAGTTGAAAATTCAATGCTTATTAGATATAATTGCGAACACTTTTCAAGTGCACAAATTTTATAAAACAGATACTTTTTGAGGACTTTATGGATCAACTTTTTCATTTTTTAGAGCGTTATACTGACTTCGTTATTTTAGGCTTATTAGGTTTATTAAGCGTTATTTGTGTGTGGAAAGCGATTGAACGTATTATGTTCTATTCAAAAGTCGATATTTCCAAATACAGCACCTTAGAAGACTTAGAAATCGACTTAACCCACAACCTAACTACTATTTCTACCATTGGTTCAAATGCACCTTATATCGGCTTATTAGGTACAGTTATCGGTATTCTTCTTACTTTCTACAATTTAGGGCAATCGGGCGGCGATATTAATGCTGCGGCAATTATGGTAAACCTTTCTTTAGCATTAAAAGCTACTGCCGCAGGTATTTTAGTGGCAATTATTGCAATGGTTTTCTATAACGGTTTTGGTCGTAAAGTAGAAGAAAACAAGTTGAAATGGTTAGCTCTACGAGCTAAAAATCATCAAGCGGTCTAATTTACTCCATTTTTGCACATTAAGAAGATATAAAGATGAAAAAATTTGATGAAATCAACATCATTCCATTTATTGATATAATGTTGGTATTGCTCGCTATTGTGTTAGTTACTGCCTCTTTTATCTCACAAGGTAAAATTCAAGTGAATGTACCAAAAGCGACAACAACACAGCCAATGCAAGCAGATGAACTTGCTAAACTTTTGACCATTACTGAAAACAATGAGTTTTTCTTTAATGATAAACCTATCACAAAAGAGCAGCTTGTGGCGGAAGTTTCCACTTGGGATAAAAGCCAGAAAGTATCGCTTAAAGTTGATGGTGCAGTTGCTTTTGAAAAATTTGTGGAATTAACCGATGTGTTATCAGCAAATGAGATCAAAAATGTGGCAATTATTACGAAAAAAGAAACCGCAGCCACACCTGTTCCCAATACACCGGATACACCAACTCAAGCACCGGTAACCCCTTAATAGGATAAGTGAGATGAAAAAACACCATTCTCGAATTGGATTAATTGCCTCATTAGCCATTCACGGTGCATTGATTGGTGGTAGCTTCGCTTTGCTTAATGAACAAAAAATCGAAAATGCAGCGGAGCAAAATTCGCTATCAATGGAAATGGTTGCGGCTTTATTAGAACAGCCGCAAGTGGCAGCTTCGCCTGATCCTATTGAGGAAGAAGTAAAGGAAATTGAGCCACAGCCTGAACCAGAGCCAGAGCCTCAACCTGAGCCAACACCTGAGCCTGAAGCTATTCCTGAGCCCGTTCTAAAGCCGAAGAAAGAAGAGCCGAAAAAGGAAAAACCAAAGCAAGAAAAGCCTAAAGAACGTCCAAAACAGAAAAAAGAGAAACCAAAAGAAAAGAAACGCAAAGAGAAGCCTCAGCAAAAACCAATCAAAGCCTTAGAGCGTGGACCTGAAGTCAAACAAGGTATTGTCGCAAAAGCTATTCCTAATGCGGTACAAGGCGAAAAAATGGTTGCTGGCGTTGTGGGCGGACAAAAAGGTGGCTCATTAAATTCAACCTCTACTACGGGAAGTAATGTAGCAGGAGGCAATGCGAGCGAGCTTTCAGCCTATAAAACCGCATTACAACGTGCATTACAACGCAAGGCGAATAACTCATATCCTCAGCGTGAAAAGATGATGCGTAAAACAGGTACAGTAACCATTAAATTTACTCTTACCTCATCTGGTGCAATCTCAAATGTTTCGGTGGTTAATTCATCAGGAAACAGCAATTTGGACAATGCCGCAGTAAGAAGTGCACAGGCAGTCAGTATGCCACCGCCGCCAGCGGGTTTCCCGTCTTCGGTAACTGTGCCAATTAGATTTTCTCTAGAGTAAAAAAACACCCTCAAAAGTCATACTTTTGAGGGTGTTTCATCTTTAACAATATTTACTCTTGGGCTTCGCCTAATAAAGCTAACTCACGAGCTTTGATTTGGTTTTTCAGAATTTCAACTAATTCTTCTACCTTATAAGTGCCTAAATCAGCCCCTTTACGAGTACGCACAGACACTTTGCCTTCTGCAATCTCTTTGTCGCCACAAACTAGCATATAAGGCACACGGCGTAGGGTGTGTTCACGCACCTTAAAGCCCACTTTCTCGTTACGAAGATCCGCTTTTACACGAATACCTGCATCTGAAAGCTGTTTGACCACTTGTTTCACATAGTCTGCTTGGCTATCGGTAATGTTCATCACTACCGCTTGGGTTGGTGCAAGCCAGGTTGGGAAGAAACCTGCGTATTCTTCAGTAATGATACCGATGAAACGCTCAATCGAACCTAAAATCGCACGGTGAATCATTACAGGTGTACGGCGATCATTGTCTTCCGCCACATAAGAGGCTTCTAAACGACCTGGTAATGCGAAGTCTAATTGAACTGTACCACATTGCCACTCACGACCTAAGCAGTCACGAAGAGCAAACTCAATTTTCGGGCCATAGAATGCTCCTTCGCCTTCTTGAATTTGGTACTCTAAGCCGTTATTGCGAAGTGCATTTGCTAAGCCTTCTTCCGCTCTATCCCACATTGCATCATCACCGATACGGTTTTCCGGGCGGGTTGAAAGTTTAACTGCAATGTTGGTAAAGCCGAACGTGCTGTAGATGTCATACACCATTTTGATACAGCTTGTTACTTCAGATTCAATTTGTTCTTCAGTACAGAAAATATGTGCATCGTCTTGGGTAAAGCCACGCACACGCATTAAACCGTGTAAAGAACCTGATGGTTCATTACGGTGGCAAGAACCAAATTCCGCCATACGAATTGGTAAATCACGGTAAGATTTCAAACCTTGATTGAAGATTTGAACGTGTCCCGGGCAGTTCATTGGCTTGATCGCATATTCACGGTTTTCAGATTGGGTGGTGAACATTAAATCTGCATAGTTTTGCCAATGCCCTGTTTTCTCCCAAAGCACACGATCCATCATAAATGGGCCTTTTACTTCTTGGTAATCGTACTCTTTTAATTTTGTACGAACGAAGGTTTCAAGCTCACGGAAAATTGTCCAGCCGTCATTGTGCCAAAACACCATACCCGGTGCTTCTTCTTGCATATGGTATAAATCTAATGCTTTGCCGATACGGCGATGGTCACGTTTTGCCGCTTCTTCTAAACGGGTTAAGTATTCGCTTAACTGTTTTTTATCCGCCCAAGCTGTACCATAAATACGTTGTAGCATTTTATTTTTGCTATCGCCACGCCAGTAAGCACCTGCTACTTTTTGCAGTTTGAAATGTTGGCAGAAACGCATATTTGGCACGTGTGGACCACGACACATATCAATATATTCTTCGTGGTGATATAACGCTGGCGTATCTGTGCGAGCGATGTTTTCATCTAAAATTGCCATTTTGTATGGCTCGCCACGTTGCTCGAAAGTATCACGAGCTTCTTGCCAGCTTACAGGGCATTTTACTACGTCATAGTTAGTTTTCGCCAGCTCTAACATACGTTTTTCAAGGGCATCAATATCTTCTTGCGTTAAAGAACGATCTAAATCCACATCGTAGTAGAAGCCGTTTTCGATGGTCGGACCGATCGCCATTTTGACATCTGGGAACAATTGTTTAATGGCGTGCCCTAATAAGTGTGCCGTTGAGTGGCGAATGATCTCTAAACCATCTTCATCTTTAGCAGTGATGATTTCAAGCGTACTGTCTTCACTGATAATATCGCACGCATCACGGCGTTCGCCATTTACACGGCCTGCAATGGTTGCTTTTGCTAAACCGGCACCGATAGATTGGGCAACTTCCATTACGGAAACCGGGTTGTCAAATGAACGTTGTGAACCGTCTGGTAAAGTAATAATTGGCATAATAAATCCTTACAGTGGTAATCCATACGAGAGATTACTTGTTGAGTTTGAGAATGAAAAAACCGCTTACAAGCGGTCTTTTTTGATTAAAATTTTGCAATTTGCTTATTATTTCCCTTACAAGTGGGGAATAAAAGCGCGGAAATTTTAGCATAAAACAACGGAAAATTAAACCTTACTGTTTTCCGTATCAGTTAAGCTATCTGCAGATTTTTCTTCATCAAGTTCACTATTTTCATTTTCGCTTTGTAGCTCTTCTTCAAGTGTTTCAAGTTGAGCTTGGTATTCTTGCACCGCTTCTTCATCAAATGGGATAAGCTCGTCTTCAATTATTTCGATTTCTTCAAGTGGGCTTGCTGTTGCAATAGGGGTAGCATATTGCATTTCTGCGCGTTCTGCTTTCGGAATTGGTTTAGTCAAGATAGCACAAACAAGTAGAATTAACGAACACAGCCCAAATAGAGAATAAAATCCATATTCAGCAGAAATCCCCATCGCAAAACCAATCAGTGGTGGAGCAATCAATGCCCCTAAACCATAACAGAATAGTAAGCCTCTACTTACCTCAACGGTATTCATATTATTCGGCAATTCATCATTGGCTCGGGCAATACTGAACGCATATAAACTAAACAGACTACAGCCCAATAAAAAGGCGATGATATATTGTATCCAAGCGGTTAAATTTTCTTGAAAAATTGCAAATAGCCCAACAAGTGCAGTAAGGGTCGCAACCACTGCACAAGCTAAAATGGCATTACGTCTACCAATGCGGTTAGATAATATCGCCATTGGCATTTGGCTGATAAAACCACCAATCATCGAGATCATCAAATAAAGCGAAATTTCGCTTAGTGAAAAACTAAATTTCAGCAGAAATACCGACACCATTGTGAAAAAACCATTGACCAACATTCCGCTAATAAAACTGGTAACTAAGGCTAATGGCGAAATCGCAAATAATTTAGGAATGCTAATGCGTTCACGAGCTGGAATATCGGGTTGCACCATTTTAGTTAAAGCAATGGGGATCATCGACATCACAACTAAAATGGTAGACAAGGTAAAAATGTTTTGGCTACTGAGTTCTAGGCTTAACAAACTCACCCCTAAAATAAAGGCAAGGTAGAAGATAATATTATAGGTAGCAAGCACTTTACCTCTGGTATCGACATTCGTTTTTTCACTTAACCAACTTTCTACTAAAAGCAGCAAACTGTAATGGCAGAAGCCTAAAATAATGCGTAATACGCCCCAAACCCATAAATTATCCACCATCATATGGCTGAGTGCTGCAATCGCGAAAACAGCACAGAATACACTAAAAGAGCGGATATGCCCGACACTGGAGACAATTCGGTGGGCAAAAATGGTGCTTAATGCAGCTCCAATAAAGAAAGCGGCATTAAGTAAACCGATGATAATATCCGTTATCCCCATTTCGGCAAGTTTAATCCCGGCTGAGTTTAGAAATAAACCATAGCCGAAAAACAGAAAAAAGATACCTGCATAAAGGGAGTAAAATTTAGTGCTATTCAATGATTTTTCCTTAATATGAGTTTTACAGAATGAATAGCATTGTAACGGCTAAATCTCTTTTAGGCAAAAAAGTTAGTATAAGTTAGGAGAAAATAACCTTTTGCTATTTTTCCAAATGGTTGCCGCAATCAGATCGGGCTGTTCGGTTCTTAATGAACATAGGCTATTGAATGTGGCAATAAGTCGTTCTGGACGATTAGGCTGCCCTTGAAAACCGAAAACAGGCATATCGGGCGAGTCAGTTTCCAACAATAAACTTTCGAGCGGTAATTTTCGGATTGCTTCACGGGTTTTGTTGGCTCGTTGGTAAGTAATTGTGCCACCCACACCAATTTTATAGCCGAGATCGACAAAGCGTTTTGCCTGCTCATAACTGCCTGCGAAGCCGTGAACAACACCGTTTTTCGGGAGCTGGGCTTTTTTCAAAAAGACGAAAAGCTGATCGTGGCTTTTGCGTGAATGGAGATTAACGGGTAAATCGAATTTTTTCGCAATAGCAAGCTGTGCCTCTAAAAACTCGCACTGTTTTTTCCATAATTCGGGAGAAGACACTTCGCTCACGGCTTTTTCCAACCCTATTTCACCAATTGCAGTACAAAGTGGATCTTTTTGACTTAATCTATTTTCTAATAAATCTAAATCAGAAAGTTGATGTTGTTGAATATAAAGTGGGTGTAAGCCTAAACCATAAACAATATTTTCTGGCTTCTCATTAGCACAAGCGGTTACTTTTTCAAAATTTTTTGCAAAAATAGAAACCACTAATATTTTTTTCACCCGATGTTTTCGAGCATTTTCTACCAGCGTAGAAATACTTAATTCAAGGCTTTCTGAAAGGTAATCAAGATGAGTGTGAGTATCAAAAAATCTCATAGTTAAAGCTACCTAACCAATAAAAATGGGGACTATTGTCCCCACTTTTGCATTTTTAATCAAGTTTAGCTAGTTGCTAACTCATCCTCATCACGCACATTATATGGTTTAAGTAATGTGAAGAAGCAGATGATACATACTACTGTAATCGCTAAACCGATGTACACCGATAATTGGTAATCTAAACCAAAGCCGATTTTGTTATAAGCTAAGTAAGTTGCACACACGGTTGTAATGAACCACGCTGGGATTGAACATACCCAGTGGAGTTTGTTGTAGCGATATAAGTAACCTGCTGCTGTCCATAACATTACCATTGCTGTCATTTGGTTTGCCCAAGTAAAGTAACGCCATAATACGCTGAAGTCCACTTTTGATACAAGGAAACCAATTACGAATAACGGTACAGCAATGTATAAACGTTTTACTAATGTACGTTGTTCGATACCAAAGATTTCCGCTAATTGTAAACGTGCAGCACGGAATGCAGTGTCGCCTGAAGTAATTGGTAATACAATCACACCTAATACTGCAAAGATACCACCGATAAAGCCTAAGAAGTGTAATGAGCTATCATAAACCACTTTAGACGGTGAACCTGCTGAGATTGCATCTTGTAATGCTTGTGGGTTTTCATAGAATGAAAGACCAACTGCACACCATACTAATGCGATCACACCTTCAGTGATCATTGCACCGTAGAAAATAAAGCGACCTTCTTTTTCATTTTCAGCACAACGAGCCATTAATGGAGTTTGGGTTGCGTGGAAGCCTGATAACGCACCACAAGAAATAGTTAAGAATAGTAAAGGCCAAATTGGTACATCACCTTTTACTTGGAAGTTTTGTGTGAATTTTTCCCAGGTTAAACCTTGACCATCAGCATTTACCGTACGGAAGAAATCAATCGGATCAGCCGCACTTAAATGTGCAGAGACTAAGCCGTAAACCATACCTACAGACATAAACAGCAATAATGCACCAAAGATTGGGTACACACGCCCGATGATTTTATCAACTGGTAATAAAGTCGCTAAAATGTAGTAACCGAAAATGATTAATGTCCAAACAGAGATAACCTGAGCTTTATCCATACCCCAAACGGTTACACCACCTGCTACAACAGCTTCTTTTACAGCTTCCACATCACCTAATTCCATTGCCCCTTGAGTTACACCTGCAATATCCATTGTAATGGTAGATAATAATTGAGCAGGGCTGGCAACGAATACTACGCCCACTAATAAAAGTAGAATTAATGCCATTACGTTGATAAATAATTTAACGGGGCGACCTAAGAATTTACCTGCAAGGTTTGGCATTGTTGCACCACCATTACGGATACTTAACATACCACAGAAATAGTCGTGTACTGCACCGGCAAAAATACAGCCTAATACAATCCAAAGCATCGCAACCGGCCCGTATAATGCCCCTAAAATTGGTCCAAAGATAGGACCTGTACCCGCAATATTTAATAATTGAATAAGCCAAATCTTGGTTTTAGACATTGGCATATAGTCCACACCATCTCTCATTGAGTTAGCGGGTGTTACCTTATTTGGATTAATCACGAAGATTTTTTCGATAATTTTTCCGTAGGTAAAGTAACCAAGAACAAGTATGGCTACGCAGAAGAAGAACCACAACATAGTAGAATTCCTATAATCTTAAATGAATGAAGAAATATTTTTAGTAGAAAATACTAAAAAGGCGTGTCATTTTAAGGAGGAGTATAGATAAAGTAAAATAAATTGTGAGGTTTGTGTGAAATATTTTGTCAAAAATGTGAACTATGTCAAAAATCCCCTACTAAAAGGGGATTTTATATGATTAAGAATAGAATTTTTGGATTTTTGCTTCAATACCTTTTGCATCTAAACCAAGTTCGGCATACGCCTCTGGTTGAGTAGACTGAGGCACGAAGAAATCAGGAATACCAAGCATTACAAGTGGTTTAATTTTGCCAATACTTTGCAAATATTCGTTTACAAAGCTACCTGCGCCGCCTTGAATCGCATTTTCTTCCAGTGTAACGAGCAGATCGTGAGAATCCGCCATTTTTTGGAGTAATGCTTCATCAAGAGGCTTGATGAAACGCATATCAACAAGAGTATAATCGTGCTTTTCTGCCACAATTTTTGCTTCGTCTAATAATGCCCCGAAGTTTAAAATAGCGACTTTTTTCCCTTCTCGGAGGACTTTAGCTTTGCCAATCTCTAAGGCTTGCATCGGTTGTAATTCCACACCTTTTGCATTACCACGAGGGTAACGAACTGCAGTTGGCGTATTCATCGTATAAGCAGTGTAAAGCATTTGACGCATTTCATTTTCATCGCTAGGTGCCATAATCGTCATATTAGGAATACAACGCATAAAACTTAAATCAAATGCCCCTTGATGGGTTTGACCATCAGCTCCCACAATGCCCGCTCTATCAATCGCAAAAATAACAGGTAAGTTTTGAATTGCTACATCGTGAATAAGCTGATCGTAAGCACGTTGTAAGAAGCTCGAATAAATTGCCACTATAGGCTTATAGCCTGCAATAGCTAAGCCTGCGCCAAAGGTAACGGCGTGTTGTTCGGCGATCGCCACATCAAAATATTGTTCTGGGAAACGTTTGGAAAAGTCCACCATACCAGAGCCTTCACGCATTGCAGGGGTAATGCCGATGACTTTTGGATCACGCTCCGCCATTTCACATAACCAATCTCCAAAGATATTAGAGTAGGTTGGTAATGCTTTTGATTTTGGTAGCTCATTTATTGTTGGGTCGAATTTAGGTACACCGTGGTAGCCAATCGGATCGTTTTCTGCTGGGCTGTAGCCTTTCCCTTTTTTCGTGCGGACGTGTAAGAACTGCGGGCCTTTCAGCTCACGCATATTACTTAGCGTTTTAACTAGCTCTTCAATATTATGCCCATCAATAGGCCCAATATAGTTAAAGCCCAATTCCTCAAACAATGTGCTTTCCGGCGAGAAGATAACACCTTTCATATGCTCTTCACTTTTCTTCATAAAGTTTTTAATCGTTGGCACTTTATCAAGAATTTTTTTACTGCCATCACGCACAGAGGTGTAAAACGAACCAGAGAAAATACGAGCAAGATGATTATTTAATGCCCCAACATTTTCCGAAATCGACATTTCGTTATCGTTTAAGATAACCAACATATCGGTATGCAACGCACCTGCGTGGTTCAACGCTTCAAACGCCATACCTGCGGTAATTGCACCATCGCCAATTACACAAACGGTTTTGCGTCCTGCATCTTCTTTTTCAGCCGCAACGGCAATACCTAACCCCGCACTAATGGAGGTTGAAGAATGCCCCACACTTAATACATCATAAGGACTTTCTTCACGCCAAGGGAAAGGGTGAATACCGTCTTTTTGACGGATGGTGTGCATTTGCTCACGGCGACCTGTTAAGATTTTGTGTGGATATGCTTGGTGACCTACGTCCCAAATCAGTTGGTCAAATGGGGTTTGATAAACATAATGCAATGCAACCGTAAGCTCCACCACGCCTAAACCAGAGGCTAAATGACCACTTGTTCGGCTCACAGACTCCAGCAAATAGGATCTCAATTCATCAACTACCTCTTGCAGTTTGTCGGTTGGCAGCAAACGCAAATCTTCGGGAGAGTTGATTTCATTTAACAGAGGATACTTATTTTCCATCATATTTATTACCCACAACAATCAATACTATTGTTATAAAATTAAGCTTTTAATTCTTCGGTTAAAGTTGGCTGAATGCTGTTTAAAATTTCTTTTACGACACGACCATTACCAACCACTAAGTTGCCTGATTTTAAGTAATCAGTTCCGCCAACAAAGTTCGTTACAATCGCACCTGCTTCACGAGCGATTAATTCACCTGCGGCACAATCCCAAGGTTTTAAACCAATTTCAAAGTAACCATCTAAACGAGCTGCTGCAACATAAGCTAAATCTAATGCTGCAGAACCTGTACGGCGGAAATCTGCCACACCGTTGTTCATTAACGCTTCAAGCATATTTAAATGTGCTTCACGATGTCTTAACACTTTGAAAGGGAAACCTGTTGCTAAAATAGTGCCTTTTAAATCACGGCGCTCAGCATCAATGCGTAAACGGAACTCATTTAATTTTGCACCTTCGCCACGCACAGCGGTGAAAAGCTCGTTACGGATAGGGTCATAAACTACCCCTACGGTTGTGCGACCATTCTCACGAATGGCAATTGAAACAGAGAAATGCGGTAAGCGTTTTACGAAGTTGGTGGTGCCATCTAATGGATCAATTACCCATTGCACGTTTTCATTGCTACCGCTTAATACGCCACTCTCTTCGGTTACGATTGAGTGATCAGGATAAGATTTACGGATCACATCAATAATCGCCGCTTCCGCCGCTTTATCAATTTCGGTTACATAATCGTTTGTATTTTTTTGTGAAACTTGAGTATCTTGAGGCGATTGCTCATAGCCTTTGGCAATAATATTGCCTGCTTTTCGTGCAGCACGAATAGCAATGTTTAACATTGGGTTCATATTTCCACCAGATTTTAAAGAACATAAAAGATAGGCGATTATAGAGAATATTGCGATAAAAAGATAGACAGGCGGTCGTTTTTGCGGATTTTTTTGCAAATTTCTAATGGAAAACGACCGCTTGAATTGCCCTTTACATATAATGATGTGTATATCATTGAAAATGCGGTTAAAAATAGGCTTGGCACCGGAATAAAAATACCGCCTAAATTTTCATTTAGACGGTATTTTGTTCTACTTTTTATAAACCAAACTCGTTTACCACTTTAACGTGCAAGCGACATTCTACATTGCCACGCACTGCATTGGAATATGGGCAAACTTCGTGGGCTTTTTCAATCAGCTTTTTCGCCTCTTCTAAACTTAATCCTTCCACTGTAATCGTGATATCAAGATCAAGACTAAATGCACCGCCTTCTTTCTGTCCGATACCCACACCAACAGTGGTAGAAGATTTGCTCGGTTTAATGCCAAGTGTTGGAGCAACGTGGTTCATTGCACTGTCAAAGCAAGCTGCATAGCCCATTGCGAAAAGCTGCTCAGGATTAGTGCCGACTTTGCCACTTTCATTTTGAAAACCAACTAAATCAAAGCCGATTGAGCCATCGTCCACACGAGTGTGTCCGTCACGTCCGCCTGTTGCCGTTGCTGAAGTATGGTAAAAAATTTTCATTGAGTTACTCCTAATTATTACAAAAAATCACAAATTCACTGTGGAATACGGAAACGATTTTTCCATCACAAACCAATTCACATTGCACGTTAATTTTGCCTTTGCCGCTTTTTTGAAGCATTACCAAGCAATTTCCCACTTCTTTGCTTTCTAACTTACCGCAAATTGCCGACACTCGACTTTTCGCAGGGGCAAGATAACGCATATCGCTTTGGCGGATCACGATATTCCCATTCGCTTGAGGGAAATTTAAATGCACCGCCAGCCAAGCACAAGTGGTGGCTAACAGCAATTGGCTACCGCCAAACATTGTGCCGTGATGATTGTGATTTTTGTCAAAATCACAACTGACTTTCACGCAATCGCTATCTGCTTGCTCCAACACTAGACCTAAACTTTCGCAAGCTGGAATATGTTGATTAAGCCAATGTTGCAAGGTGGAAATAGGGGTTGTGTGGTTCATATTGCATTCTTTAATGTTTGCTTTGAATAGGTATAGTATGCGGATTTTTCGACTTGCTGTCTTGCCAAATTCTCTATAATATTTGCCTAATTTTCTAAAATACTAAAAACAATGCAACATTCTCAGGATATTATTCATTCTATTTTTACACTTGCCCCGAAAAATGAGGTTTGGCGTACGTCAATTAAGGGGCTAACTATTCACGCTGCAGATCACGCCTTGGCATTTAGTGGTTATGTGCAAGAGCCAAGTTTGTGTGTGGTGCTGTTAGGGGAACGACAAATTTGTACTAATGGGCAATGTCAGATATTTTCTGGTCAAGAGATGATGTTCTGCCCAGTGAATTTACCGATTGTCACGCAAAGTATTTCCGCCAGCGAAAACCAGCCTTATCTTGCACTTTCATTACAGTTGGATTTTGAGTTGATTTCGCAAGTTATCAGGCAACTTCCCTCTAAAAAAATCAGTGAAGCTACATCATCTCGCCATAAATGGGGGTTAGAGAATGAGATTGAAGATTGCCTTATTCGGCTAATTAATCTGCTTCATTTTCCAAATTATATCGAGTTTCTTTCTCCCTTGATATTGCGTGAATTGTATTTCTATTTATTGCAGTCGGAACAAGGCGATTACCTACGTTCATTACTGTCCAAAGAGGGAAATATTGCCAAAATCGCCCAAGCGACAGAAATTTTGGCTCAGCAATTTGCAAAGCCTTTGAATATGACAGAGTTGGCACGACGAGTAGGAATGAGTGTGGCAGGGTTTTACGCCCATTTTAAAAATGTAACAGCAATGACGCCATTGCAATATCAAAAATCGCTGCGGTTGAATGTTGCTCGAGAGAAATTACAATCAGGTTTAGGGGTAAGTGAAACCGCTTACCAAATTGGTTATGAAAGCCCTAGCCAGTTCAGCAGAGAATATAAACGGCAGTTTGGGGAAAGCCCGAGTTCAATAGGGAAACAAGCGGTTGGATTTTCGTAAAATTTTGCAAATAAAACACCGCTTGTCGTGCTATACTTCGTTCAATTTTTAAGAGAGAAATTGCTATGAATACCAAATTTAACAAAGCTCCACGTTTCAAAACAGTGGAAGAGAAAAAATTCCAAGAACGCTCATCATTCAAATCTCAAGATAGAAAGCTACGCCAAGAAAGCGAGCGTAAGCCTGAACGTCGTGGCTTTCGTGAAGATAGAGCATTTGAAAAGCCACAAAATATCTACCCAACTGAAGGCAGAAAAGCGAGCGGCGAAGGCAGCGTACAAATTTGGGTAAAAGGCGGTGGTTCAGCAAAAGAGAAAAAAACAGGCCCACTTTCGCCTCGAGCGCCGGAAAAAATCAAGAAAAACCGTTTGGAAGAGATGAAAGTCTATGGCGAGAATGCGTGTATTACGTTATTCCAACAGCGTCCTGAAGCGATTGTTCGTTTATGGGCAACGGTTGAAGGGGCGAAGAAGCTAGGCGATGTAATGAGTTATTTAGCCGAAAATAAAAAGGCGTATCACGTTATCGATCGTGAAGAAATGGAACGTGTAACGGGTACAGAACATCACGGCGATATGTGTTTATTAGTGAAAAAATCGCCATCGTTTGTGTTAGAAGGCTACCTGCAAGTACCGAAAAAACAAGATTGTTTGGTCTTGCTAGATGGGGTAAATAATGCACAAAATGTGGGGGGAATTATCCGCACCTGTGCATTCTATGGTGTGACAGGGATCATCACGGAAAATGTGGATAGCTTAAATTCAAGTGCTTCGGCTCGTGTGGCAGAAGGTGGTTTGGAGTTTGTGCGTGCTTTAGAAACGAAGAATAAGCAAATTGCCTTAGTGCAGTTACGCCAAGCAGGTTATCAAATTGTGCATTTAACTCGCCACAAGCAAGCTCCTTCTTTAACTAAAACAAAATTGGCGGAGAAAGTGGTTTTTATATTAAGTGAAATTCCTGCAAGTGATATTGCCTATACAGAAGATACCACTATTCAGCTTTCATTTAGCAATCCGTTAAATAGTGGTTTAAATGTGGCTGTGAATACCGGTATTTTGCTTAACCAATGGTACCAAACCCATATTCTCTAATCTGAGTAGGAATAGACAATGAACCAACAAAAACCGTTTGAAGTGATTGCCATTGTTGGCACACCTCGTCATGATACTGCTTTTGAAACACATCTTGCTGTGTATAACTGGCTGAAAGACAGAGATTACACCATCTTGGTAGAAGCTGCTGTTGCTACTCAGTTGCAATTAACTGAAAGCTACAGCTTAGATGAAATCGGGCAACGTGCCGAACTTGTGATTGTAATTGGCGGCGATGGCAATATGTTAGGTGTTGCCCGTGCTTTAGCGAAATATCGTGTACCGCTGATTGGCATTAATCGTGGTAATTTAGGTTTTTTAACCGATATCGCCCCTCAAACGGCTTTTGAACAGCTTTATAACTGCTTAGTGAAAAATGAATATATCATTGAAGAGCGTTTCTTACTCGAAGCCTATATTGAGCGTAACGGCAAAATTATTTCTTCCAATAATGCGTTAAATGAAATTGTGGTTCACCCCACACAGGTGGCTCGAATTATTGAATTTGAAGTTTATATTGACGGCAAATTTGCCTTTTCACAACGAGCAGACGGCTTAATTGTGGCAACCCCAACAGGTTCAACGGCTTATTCACTTTCTGCTGGCGGCCCAATTCTTACCCCGAATATGAATGCGATTGCCCTTGTGCCAATGCACCCGCACACGCTTTCTTCCCGCCCGTTAGTTATTGATGGAGATAGCCAAATTTCATTGCGTTTTGCAAAATATAACACCCCTGATTTGGAAGTAATTTGCGATGGGCAAGAAAAAATGAGCTTTAGTCCTGAAGATCGTGTGCTAGTTAGAAAAAGCCTTGATAAATTGCAACTACTGCATTTAAAAGATTACAACTATTTTACCGTGCTAGGCTCAAAATTGGGCTGGGCGAGTAAGTTATTTTAGGAAAATACGATGAAAAAATTATTACTAGCTTCCGCTATTGCGATCGCTTACCCTACTTTTGCAGCTGATAGAGGCGAAGTGCTCTATCAACAATGCTTAGAACAAGCTGGCACATCTAGCGAAACAGCGAAAGCAACTTGTGCCGATAAAACCTCTGATTTCTATAAAAAATATATTACTGAATATTACCTTGAAATTTTTGAGCGCTTCCAAAAAACGAATCCTGTCATCGCATCAAATTTTGAAAATGCTCAAAAAGAGTGGATCGCTAATCGCAATAAAGAGTGTAAAACAAAAGATAATCCCTCGTTATGCTTAATGCAGCAAAATGAGCAAAGAGCTCACGAGTTAGAAACAATGAAAGACAATCTTTCTTTAGCAGATGAAACGGCTGAAAAGGAGAGTAACCCTACCGAAGTGATTACTCACGACAAGGTGAGGCGAGTCTATATTTTTGATAAACGTGAAATTGTAGAGGGTGATGGATATGGGCCTTATGCCGTAACATATTCATTCAGTACTGTTACAACGGGCATTCAATGGCTAGATGATTTTCTACTTGCACCTTATGGGGAAAAGAAAACAACTCGTGAAGAAATTAAAAAAGAAATGGAAGAAGATTTCCAAGAATATATAGCGAATATCGGGGGAATTTCTGAACATTGGAATAAATCAAGCATTACCTTTGATGAGCAAAAACATCATATCGCCGTTTTTACTAACCATATTGAACAGTATTTTGGTGGTAATTACATCATAGATGCTTATCACAAGTTATATATTGATTTAGAGAAAAAATTGCTCCTTTCATTAGACTCGCTATTTACGCCATCAAACTTGGCTCAAGCAAAAGAGCTATTGTGGAATACTTTTCAAAATTCTGAACAAGGGAAAGAATTCACTATTGAAAAAAGCGATTTTGAAATCAGTGGCGATTTTGAATTTACCCCTGATGGATTAGAATTCAAGTACGGACAAGGCAGCTTGTTGCCATCTGTGTTTGGGCCTGTTTCATACACTATACCTAATGAGAAAATAGAGCTGTTACTGAAACCTGAATACAGATTCTTGCTTATATATGATATTTAGCTTACAAGCGGTCACTTTTCTCTGACATTTTGTAATGTTGAATATGAAATATATTCATATTCAACTTCAAAACATATCATTTTTCTTCAACAATAATTTATGGTTCAATAAGTCATCTCAACAACAATAATAGCTCAAAAGGAGACGTTAGATGACAACCAATTTCCAATGCCGAGTGCATACCCTTGAATTTACCGAAGACTACGAACCAGCAGACAATACTCGTTTAACTACCAACTTTGCTAACCTTGCCCGTGGTGAAAACCGTAAGCAAAATCTGCAAAATGTGGTTGCGATGATCAACAACCGCTTCAATGATTTAGCCAACTGGGATAACCCGTCCGCGGATCGTTATGCAGTGAAATTAGACATTGTATCGATGGATATTGATGTGGAAGGCACAGGCGAGTTTTTCCCTGCGTTAGAGTGGTTAAAAACCTCCGTGGTGGATCACAAAACCGGCAAAACGATTGATGGTATTCTCGGCAACAGCTTCTCTTCTTTCGTGCGTGACTACGATTTCAGCGTGTTACTACTTGATTTCAATAAAGACAAACCAAGCTTTACCGTACCAGAAGGCTATGGCGATTTGCATGGTAAATTGTACAAGCACCTGTTAGCCTCCGCAGAGTTCAAGGCTCAATTTAATAAAGCACCGGTACTCTGTTTAAGTGTGGCAACCACACGTACTTACCACAAAACGACCAATGTTCACCCGATTTTAGGGGTGGAATATGTGCAAAACGACTATTCATTAACCGATGAATACTTTGCAAAAATGGGCTTAAAAGTGCGTTACTTTATGCCGCCGAAATCAGTTGCACCGTATGCGTTCTATTTTGAAGCCAATGCCGATCTGCTGAATGATTACAGTAACTTGGAACTGATTAGCACCATTGCAACAATGGAAGCCTTCCAGAAAATTTACCGCCCGGAAATTTATAATGCAAACTCAGTCGCAGGCGAAACCTACAAACCTAGCCTGACTTATGAAGATTACTCTTTAACCAAAGTGGAATATGACCGTGTGGAACGCACCCAATTAGCCATTCAGCAAGGTAAATATGCCGAAGAACATTTCATCAAGCCGTATAAAGCGATTTTAGAAGCTTGGGTGAATGAGAAATAATTTTTTGTAGGGGCGTATGTCATACGCCTATTTGAATTTTTTCGGGCGTGCGATGCACGCCCCTACATATACAGGAATATACATTATGAGCAAAATCCTTCTCCCAACCTCTACCGCAGGCAGCTTACCGAAACCAGCTTGGCTGGCGGAACCTGAAAAACTCTGGTCTGAATGGAAATTCAGCGGCCACGAACTGTTACAAGCGAAAAGAGATGCCCTGTTAGTGTCATTGGCAGAACAAACTGCCGCCGGCATTGATATTGTGAGTGATGGTGAACAGACCCGTCAGCACTTTGTAACCACTTTCATTGAACATTTAGAAGGAGTGGACTTCACCAAACGGGAAATCGTGCGTATCCGTAATCGCTATGATGCGAGCGTGCCGAGCGTGGTCGGTGAGGTTCGCCGCCCGAAATCGGTTTTCGTGGAAGATGCGAAATTCTTACGCAAACATACCGATAAACCAATCAAATGGGCGTTACCGGGGCCGATGACAATGATCGACACCCTTTATGATGGTCACTACAAAAGCCGTGAAAAATTAGCGTGGGAATTTGCCAAAATCCTCAACCAAGAAGCGAAAGAGTTAGAAGCGGCGGGTGTGGATATTATCCAGTTTGACGAGCCAGCGTTTAATGTGTTCTTTGATGAGTTAAACGACTGGGGTGTAGCCGCTCTTGAACGAGCAGCGGAAGGCTTAAAATGCGAAACGGCGGTGCATATTTGCTACGGCTATGGCATTAAAGCGAATACCGACTGGAAACAGACCCTCGGCAACGAATGGCGTCAATACGAAGAGAGCTTCCCGAAACTGCAACAATCAAGCATCGACATCATCTCGTTAGAGTGCCAAAACTCGAAAGTCCCGATGGATTTAATCGAGTTAGTGCGTGGCAAAAAAGTGATGTTAGGGGCGATTGATGTGGCGACCAATGTGATCGAAACACCAGAGCAAGTCGCTGACACTTTACGCAAAGCCTTACAATTTGTTGATGCAGATAAACTCTGGCCAAGCACTAACTGCGGTATGGCTCCGCTTTCTCGTGAAGTGGCTCGTGGCAAACTCAATGCGTTAAGTCAAGGGACAGCGATTTTACGAGCAGAACTAGAAGGTTAATTTTGCGATCTGCATCGAAAAAATAAATTTTGCCCTTTGCTGATTTTTCTTTTTCATCTCAAAATGGAGAAAAAGGGGCAATATGCTAAATTTATTTAAAAAGCCGATTAAGAAAAGCTCATTTGAAGCGTGGGCAAAATTAATGGACGATGTCGCAAAAGTTGCAATTCTAGCAATTCCTGTTATTCTTTATGGACAGTATTCATTGCTGATGAAATGCATACATTTATCTACATTACTTGTGGTTGTATATTCTTTACTTAGTTACAGCAAGAGAATTTAGAGAAACAGCAGAGGAGATGTAAAATGGATGGATTAACAGTTGGCTTGCTTATTTTGGCAGCTCTTGGTTTTGCTGCAATGCAATGAGCAAAACACCTAAAAGATCATAGTCATTAATTTATAGCTATGCAAGCGGTCATTTTTGGTAAATTTTTTACGAAATATGATCGCTTGTTGTTTTCTAGTCTAGAATCAGAGAGTACTATTAAAATTAACACTATCTATTCTATTAAAAAATGCGTAAAATATCGGTAAATCAACTTACGCAAACGTTTACTTAAGCTTATAGGAGTCCAAAATGTTAAAACGTGATATGAATATCGCCGATTACGATGCAGTATTATGGCAAGCAATTCAAGATGAAGATCGTCGTCAAGAAGAGCATATTGAATTAATTGCATCAGAAAACTATGCAAGCCCGCGTGTAATGCAGGCTCAAGGCTCACAATTAACAAATAAATATGCTGAGGGCTACCCAGGTAAACGTTATTATGGTGGTTGTGAATATGTGGATATTGTTGAACAATTAGCCATTGATCGTGCAAAAGAATTATTTGGTGCAGATTATGCGAACGTTCAACCACATTCAGGTTCACAAGCAAATGCTGCCGTGTATATGGCATTATTGAATCCGGGTGATACCATTTTAGGTATGAGCTTGGCACATGGCGGACATTTAACACATGGTGCTTCAGTAAGCTTCTCGGGTAAAATTTATAAAGCAGAACAATATGGTATTACTGCTGAAGGTTTAGTAGATTACGATGCGTTACGCAAACAAGCACTTGAAGTAAAACCAAAAATGATTGTTGGTGGCTTCTCTGCTTATTCACAAGTGATGGATTGGGCGAAAATGCGTGAAATCGCTGATGAAGTAGGCGCTTACTTATTTGTAGATATGGCTCACGTTGCAGGTTTAATTGCAGCAGGTGTTTATCCTAACCCGCTTCCGCACGCACACGTTGTGACTACCACAACCCATAAAACATTAGCCGGCCCTCGTGGTGGTTTAATTTTATCTTCATCGGGTGATGAAGAAATGTATAAAAAACTACAATCTGCAGTATTCCCAGCAGGTCAAGGTGGCCCATTAATGCACGTTATTGCGGCAAAAGCGGTATGTTTCAAAGAAGCATTAGAGCCAGAGTTTAAAACTTACCAACAACAAGTGGTGAAAAATGCAAAAGCGATGGTGGAAGTATTTAAACAACGTGGTTTTGAGGTAGTTTCAAATGGTACGGAAAATCACCTATTCCTTGTAAGCTTTGTAAAACAAGGTTTAACCGGTAAAGCAGCAGATGCAGCTTTAGGTGCAGCGAACATTACGGTAAATAAAAACTCCGTACCGAACGATCCACAAAAACCATTCATCACTTCAGGTATTCGTGTAGGTACCCCATCGGTAACTCGCCGTGGTTTCAAAGAAGATGATGTGGTTGCATTAGCAGGTTGGATGTGTGATGTGTTAGAAAGCATTGGTAAAGACAACCACGAACAAGTAATCGCAAAGACGAAGGCGAAAGTATTAGAAATCTGCAAACGTTTACCAGTTTATGCTTAAAATAAATACAATATTTTAGCAAAGCAAAGAAAAAGGCGAATTTAATTCGCCTTTTTTTCATCTTCTTTACTGAATTACCCAATAATACCAAACTGCTGTGCTAAGAATAGTAAGGCAAAAGCAGTTAGGTAAATTAGACCAACTACTGCTAACCAGAATAACCCGCCCGTTGCACGGTGTTCACCTTTCAGTACTAACGAGAAATTTAACCACGCAAAAATTGGTGTTGAAACAAATGAAGAGATCATTGCAAATTTCAACATAGTTGCTACATCGCTCATAGATACGGTAATAATGATGATTCCGATGATTGAAGTTGCTGTCATCCAAATGCTTAATTCAGCTTGTGAATGCTCTTTACGCCCCATTAAAAGACGTAATGATTCCGCATTCGCACGAGAATAGCCATCAATAACGGTAATAGTTGTACCAAACATACACATAAAGGCAATGAATGCAATTAACAGCTTAGCCCAATCGCCAATAGCGAAAGCGTACATTTTAATTAACTGACCAATGTAAGCCACGCCAGCCGCTTCTACTTTTTCACCAGAACCATATTGCACTAATGCACCTAAAGCTAAGAATACAATCGCAAGAATAGCAGTACCGATATAACCTACATTAAAATCAAAAATACCATCTTGGAAACTGATTTTTCTAAAACGTTTTTTTGCTACTACCCACATTGAATTTATTGCCGAAATTTCAATCGGAGCAGGCATCCAACCCATTAACGCTACAATAAAACCAAGTGCGGCTAAATTCCAAGGTGATGGTTCAATAAAATCGGGTGCAACCGGAATACCACCTTTTAATGCTGCAATAATTACTGCTGTAACAGTAGAAATAGTTAATGCAATCATAATCCATTTAGATAGTGAATCTAAGAAACGATAGCGCCCTAAAATCAATACTCCCCAAGTTACTGCAATTACAATCGCGCCTGCCATCGGTATGCTTAGATCAAAGGAAACACCTAATGCAGAGAAAATAAATTTTAAAATTGCAGCGCAAACAATCCCAACTGCAGCTGTATTAATCATTCCAGCAAGCACATTAAGAATGAAAAAAATAACAAGATAAATTCCACCTTTATCTTTATAACCTTCTAATAAACTTTTACCACTAGATAAAGTGTACTGCACACCAAAACGGAAAAATGGATATTTAAATAAATTCGCTAAAATAATAATAATAGCTAATTGCCAGCCATAAATTGCCCCTGCTTGGGTGGAAGCAACAATATGTGAGCCACCTACCGCCGCAGATGCCATTAAAATACCTGGCCCCATTGCAGCAAATTTGCTTTGCCAAGTAGATTGTTCTGCCTGTTGTGTCATATATTCTCCAAAATACGTGTAAGACCTTAAATGAACTTCCATTCTACCCATAAAATAAAGTGAAAAATAGACACCTCAAATCTTTGTTAAAAAAATGCTAAAATTATTATGCTACTTAATAAATTGAAACTATTTTACATAACGATAATAAAAACAATTTAACAACATTTAATGCTAAAAATATAATCGTAATCAGATAAAAATAAAATTTAATTTTTTTATTAAAAATATAGAAAAGATACAAAAAAGAGATAAATTTGCAAATTTTTAGCACAATTCAGCCACTTGCAGGCAATAAAAAAGTGCGTTACCGCACTTTTTATCATTAAGATGAGATTATTTTGAATAGCGTTGGAATACTAAACACGCATTCGTTCCACCGAAGCCGAAGCTGTTAGACATTACCGTGGTTAATTCTTTATCTTGGCGTTCGGTCACAATATTCATTCCTTCTGCTTGTTCATCAAGCGTTTCAATATTAATGCTTGGTGCGATAAAGTTGTTATCTAGCATTAATAATGAATAAATTGCTTCGTGGGCCCCTGCTGCACCAAGTGAATGCCCTGTCATGGATTTGGTGGAAGAAATAGCTGGAGTTTTATCGCCAAATACATTGCGGATTGCACCAAGTTCTTTGACATCACCTACTGGAGTTGATGTGCCGTGTACATTGATGTATTCAATGTCACCGTTTACGGTTGCCATTGCTTGCTTCATACAACGCTCTGCACCTTCACCGCTTGGAGCAACCATATCATAACCGTCAGACGTTGCACCATAGCCCACGATTTCAGCATAGATTTTCGCACCACGAGCAAGAGCGTGTTCTAACTCTTCCACCACTAATACCGCACCGCCACCTGAAATCACGAAGCCATCACGGTTTGCATCATAAGCACGGCTTGCTTTGGTTGGTGTGTCATTATATTTAGAAGAAACAGCTCCCATTGCATCAAACTGTGTTGCACCTTCCCAGCAAAGCTCTTCTGCTCCACCGGCAAAAACAACGTCTTGTTTGCCTAATTGGATTAACTCCATTGCGTGTCCTATTGCGTGAGCGGAGGTTGCACAAGCAGAGCTAATCGAATAGTTTACACCCTTGATTTTAAATGGTGTTGCTAAGCAAGCTGATACGCTTGATGCCATTGTTTTAGTTACCGCATAAGGCCCGATACCTTTTACTCCACGAGGTCCACGTACTGCATCTGTTGCCGCAACTTGACCACGAGCTGAACCGATACCAGAACCAATAACTAAACCAGTACGCTCGTGCGAGATATGCTCTTCGGCTAAGCCAGCATCTTCGATTGCTTCTTTCATACAAATATAAGCATAGGCTGCTGCATCCCCCATAAAACGATACACTTTACGGTCAATCAAATCAGCAGGATTTAATTTAATTGTACCTGCAACTTGGCTACGCATACCTACTTCAGCAAAACTAGGTACAAATTCAATGCCTGATTTACCTTCCTTTAATGAAGCTAACACTTCTTCTTTATTGTTACCAATACTTGAAACAACACCTACACCTGTAATAACAACTCTTTTCATTTTGTTTCCTTCATCATTTTGTTCTGAAAAAATAGTTAATTCAGCTTACACTTGTTCGCTCAAATTAGCTACTAAAACTTGCTTATTTTACACAAAATTATGACTGGTCTGAACTCTTTTCAGTCACAATAACCACAAGATGGTGTTTTTCAGGCAAAATGGATCTGCTCAATTTCTTAACTTTTTTAGTATATTTCATTACATAATCTAGACTTTTCAGCTAAAATGTTAAGCAGAACATATTTTTTGAAGGAAATTGACGTGAAAACACTCTCCCTTGAAGCTAATACAGCAACAATTGTAGAAGGAACTGCTATTAAAGCAAGTGAGGCGAATTTTTCCCAAAAATTAGCTTTGACGAAACAAAGAATCGATAAACTCAATGCTTATCGTATTGAGCGAGCAATTAGTGCCAACAATCAAAGTTTTGTTCACGTTTTTTCATTAGTTCCGTTACTTATTCATCTTAATCACCCAAGTCTTCCTGCCTATGTTGAAAATGCACCGCAAGGCATTTGGTATTTTGAATTATCTGATTATCAAAAAAATTCATTGATGTCTTATAGCTTCAATGAAGCAATCTCTGACTATCGTTTAAAAGATCAAACCCATTTTGATGCACTTTATTGTATGGGCAGCACAGGTTCTATTACCCAAACCAGCCTGTCAGATTTAGATTTATGGCTCTGCTATTCAAATACGCTCACTATTGAACAATATAAATTAATGGAGCTTAAAATTACTAAGCTACAAGAATGGGCAAAAACCTTTGATGTGGACATTAATATTTTCTTAATGAACCCAGAGCAATTTAAAACACAAACTTACAGCAGCGGTGTAACAGATGAACACAGTGGCTCTGCTCAGCACTTTTTCTTACTTGATGAATTTTACCGTTCAGCCATATTACTGGCGGGTAAACGCTTGCTGTGGCTACACTTGCATAAAGATGAATATCAAAATGCCCATAATAATCCTGAAATTGATTTAACTGAATGGGTGGATTTTGGCGACTTTTCGAGTCTTTCTGCCAGCGAATTTTTTGGGGCAAGCCTTTGGCAACTCTATAAAGGGATCAATAATCCTTATAAATCCGCTATTAAGATTTTGTTGTTAGAGTGCTACGCCCACACCTACCCGAAAACTAAATTAATTTCAAAAGAATTTAAGAAAAGAATTTTAAGTGATGAGGCAATCGAATATCATTTTGACCCTTATTTGGCAATGCTTGAGCTGGTTACCGAGCAACTTGTTATTCGCAAGGAATGGGTAAAATTAGACCGCTTGCGTGTCTGTTTTTATGCCAAAGCAATTGAAGGGGAAATCAGAAAAAATTGGCGTACAGAAGTATTACAATCTTTGGTTGAGCAATGGTCTTGGAACGAAGCACAAACTTTGTTGCTACAAAACCGCCAAAATTGGAAAATTAAGCAAGTGATGAATCACGAAAATATGCTGATCGATCATCTACTGCAAAGCTATCGTAACTTAATCCACTTTGCTCGGAAATTCCATCTTAATCCAAGTATTATGACTAATGATACCGATATTTTGATGCGAAGACTTTATTCGGTATTTGAAACCTTACCGGGTAAAGTGCAGCTAATTAATCCGAAAATATCATCAAATTTAGCAGAAAATGCGGTAACTTTTATTGAAGTGAAAGCAGGCAGTTCATCAATGCAAGCGGGCTGGTATTTGGTAAACCAAGCACCGAGAAGTCAGTATGATTCGAACCTTCGCTATGTTCACTACAACAAAAGCCCAATTAAACTGATTGCTTGGGGGCTTTTTAATGGCATTATAAATGCCAATACCCATTTACACACAGTAAGCGATAATCTGAATACGCAGAAATTACGTCAATTTATTACTGACTTACGCTTAACTTTCCCAATTCAAGCACCAGAAATAACAAATGAGGATATGCATCACCCGAATAAAATTCGCAATTTAGCGATTGCAATTAATTTAGTGCAAGATCCGACAGAAACCATTACTGATTTACCTAAAAAAGTTTCCCAAAGTGATTTATTCAACTTCGGTAAAACACAAAAAACTTTAGTAGGAAGTGTAAGTATTATTTATCGCAATGTTTGGAATGAAATCCGTACTCAGCATTTTGATGGCGAAGATGCAATTTTAAAAGCCCTTAAATTGGTCTCTAACCGTATTTATCAAGGTGCAGCATCACCAAATTCAGTGAATATTTTTTGCTATAGTAAATATCTACGTAGTAATTTGCGTGAGTTTGTTTGCGACTTAGTACATAAATGTATTACGATCCAAACAGGTTGTTTCTTACAAGCTGATGAACTCCGCCACTTAAAAATTGCAGGAAAAACCTGGCAGGTACTTTTCCGTAAACAAACGGTAGGCATTAAGCAGATTGACGAACAAGCGGTCGAAAATCGTGAAAATTTTGCAAATCTAGCTGCTAATACAGTAAAAGAAGTATTTCCTCAAAAAATCAGCGAATTTGCCAGCGAAGGCTTTTTACAATTCTTCTTTGAAGACAACCAAGACAGTAGTTTTAATGTATATGTGGTTGATGAAAAAAATAGTGTGGAAAGTTACTATAATTGTTCCGGTAATAAAGAAGAGAAAATAAGAAAAATCAATAAGTTACAGCACAATAAACGGCTAAAAACAGAAACTGAAGCCTCATTCGGTAGTTTTAATCACCCACAGTTTTACCAGCTAATTTCGCCTAATGGCGAGCTGTCTATTGTACCGTTTCAAAGTCGCCAACATTTGGATTATTTAGCACAACAAGAACAAAAATGTTAAACCTTATTCAAAAGGGCTACTTCTTAGAAGAAGTAGCCCTTTAATCATCTTTATAACTTCACTGGCTCAATAATTTCACTTGGGTAACAGCCTAATACTTTCACATAGCTCGTTACTTTTTTAAGCTCTGTCAATGCGTTCTGCGTATTTTCTGAATGAATATTCGCCTCAAGCTCCACATAGAACATCTCTTCCCAAGGCTTACCGTAAATTGGGCGAGATTCCAATTTCATCATTCGGATATTGTGATTCTTAAACACAATTAACGCATCAACCAATGCACCTGCTTGCTGACTCGTTGTCATCAAGAGCAAGGTTTTTGTTTGTACCTGTGGCGAAACTTGCACAGGCTCTTTTGATAACACAATAAAGCGAGTGATATTGTTTGGCTGATTTGCAATATCCGTTTTAACATTGGTCAAGCCATATAATTTTCCGCCATCTTCATTGCCTAGTGCCACAATATTTGGCTTATTTAAGCGAGCCACCATTTGCATTGCGTGCGAACTGCTTTCACAATATTTGATATGGACTTTATCAAGCGTTGCTAAAAATTGGCTACACTGCTGAGCTGGTTGTGGGTGGGTATAAACCGTATCAACTTCCGCTAAATCTACATTTCCGTTTGCTAATACACAATGTTTGATTGGATATGCTAATTCCCCCACCAGCGTTAAGTCTGTGTGTTGCAATAAATCATACACTTCATTGATTGAGCCTGAGGTAGTATTCTCTAATGGTAATACGCCAAACTCAGCTTCGCCGCTTTGAACTTTCTCAAATACCTCATCAAATGAGCCACAACTTAATTCAACTAATGCACCTTGATATTTTTTAGCAAATTGGCGAGAAGCCATATTCGAGTAAGAACCACGCATTCCTAAAAAAGCGATAGCAATCTGCTCTTCTTTTTGTGCATTTAGTTTATTTTGCAGATAATTTTGTTGGGTAAGAACGGAATCTTCAATAATACGTTGGAAAATTTGGGTCACATATTGTGGATCGAGCTGATAATTTTCAGCTTCGGCAAAATTCACCAGCTCTTGAAGTAAGACTTTCTCACGCTCTAAATCACGCAATGGCTTTTGTGTGATTTCTTTGCTTCTTACCACATCAAAAGCAAGGCGATGGCGTTCTGCAAGTAGTTTTAATAAGTTGCGATCAAGATTAGTAATTTGTGTTCGAATATCGGATAAATCTAAAGACATTAATATATTCTCTTATAATAACGAATGTCGGAATTATAACCTGTTCAAAAATAAAGAAAAGACAAGCGGTCGCTTTTGCCTAAAAATTTGCAAATATCTAATCAAATCAATAGAGAAAGCAACCTTTATTCCTTTACTTTTTTTGCTAGAATAGTTTATCTTTTAACCCAAAGATGATGAGTTCACAATGAAAAAACTGATTGCCCTTTCGTGTATAGCACTTTTAGCGGCTTGTACACAGCCCCATAAACACGAGAAACATAACCCTGATGTACACCATAAAAATCCTGCATTAATGCAAGCAATGAAAGAGTGCCACAGCACCCTGAAAGATAAAAAAGATATGCCTACTTTTGAGCAATGCTTAAAAGAGAAAGGGTTTGAAAAACCAGCCAATCACCCAAAAATGAAAGGCAAATATAAACATAAAAACCCTAAATTTGCGAAAGCCGTGAAAGAATGCCACAAAGGCGTTAAGAGCGTTGAAGATAGTGCAAAATTTGAAGCTTGCTTGAAAGAAAAAGGCTTTGAAAAACCAGCGAACCACCCGAAAGTAGGTTCATACCACTAAATATTAAATAAAAAAACGTAGGGGCGAAAAATTTTTCGCCCTTTCTATATTCGTAAAANAGTAGGTTCATACCACTAAATATTAAATAAAAAAACGTAGGGGCGAAAAATTTTTCGCCCTTTCTATATTCGTAAAAATTAGGGAGAACGCTGTTCTCCCTATGTTCAATTAAGAAACACACTCTACTCTTTCAGCATTCCCTAAAATTCCTTTGTGGCGTAATAATGCATCAAGGGTTGGTTTGCGTCCACGGAAACGTTCAAATAGCACCATTGGTTCTTCTGAACCACCACGCGTTAAGATGTTATCTAAGAACGACTGTCCTGTCTCTGCATTGAAAATACCTTCTTCCTCAAAGCGCGAATAAGCATCGGCAGAAAGCACTTCCGCCCATAAGTAGCTGTAATAACCTGCCGCATAACCACCTGCAAAAATATGGGAGAAGCTGTGTGGCGTTCTTGCCCAATCTACCCCTTTTGCAACAGCAACTTGATCTTTCACTTCTTTAAGTAATGCTAATACTTGTCCTTGTTTGTTCGGGTCATATTCTGTATGTAAGCGGAAATCAAATAAACCAAACTCTAATTGACGCAGTACGAACATTGCTGCTTGGAAGTTTTTCGCTGCAAGTAGTTGATCTAATTTTGCTTTCGGTAATGGCTCACCTGTTTCGTAATGCCCTGAAATGAAAGCTAACGCCTCTTCTTCCCAACACCAGTTTTCTAAGAATTGGCTTGGTAATTCAACCGCGTCCCACGGCACACCGTTAATACCTGCTACATCGCCCACATCAATTTCGGTCAGCATATGGTGAATACCGTGTCCGAACTCGTGGAATAAAGTGGTTACTTCATCGTGAGTGAATAACGCTGGTTTGTCGCCAATCGGTTTATTGAAGTTACAAGTTAAATAGGCAACCGGTTTTTGTAATGTGCCGTCTGCCAAGCGTTTTTGATTGATGCAATCGTCCATCCACGCACCGCCACGCTTATTTTCACGAGCGTATAAATCAAGGTAGAACGAACCACGCAAGCGGTCATTTTTATCAAAAATATTGAAAAAACGCACGGCTTTGTGCCAAACATCTACACCTTGTTGCTCTTCTACTCGCATACCGAAAACACGTTTCATCACTTCAAATAAGCCTGATAAAACACGGTTTTCTGGGAAATATGGGCGAAGCTCTTCGTCATTCACTGAATATAACGCTTGTTTTTGTTTTTCGCTGTAGAAGGTAATATCCCATAAATCCAGATGTTCTATGCCAAAATGCTCTTTCGCAAATTTTTTCAGCTCGCATAATTCATTTTTGCCTTGTGCTTTTGAGCGAGTGGCTAAATCATTTAAGAAATCCAGCACTTGCTGCGGATTTTCCGCCATTTTAGTGGCTAATGAGTAGTCAGAATAGGTTTTAAAGCCAAGCAGTTGCGATCTTTCGTGGCGAAGTTTAAGAATTTCATCAATAATCGCACTGTTATCCCACTTGCCTGCATTCGGGCCTTGATCAGAGGCACGGGTTACATAAGCACGGTACATTTCTTCACGCAAGGCTTTGTTTTCACAGTAAGTCATTACTGGCAAATAGCTTGGAATTTCAAGGGTAAAGCGATAGCCTTTTTTGCCTTTACTTTCTGCCGATAATTTTGCTGCCTCTAATGCAGATTCTGGTAAGCCTTTTAATTGTGCTTCGTCAGTAATCACAATATCCCAACCCATCGTTGCGTCTAGCACATTATTGCTAAATTGCGAATTGAGTTCAGATAAGCGTGCAGAAATTTCGCCATAGCGTTTTTGTTTATCTGCTGGCAGAGAAATACCCGATAATTCAAAATCTTGTAGGCTGTTTTCAATCGCTTTTTTCTGTGCAGTCGAATAAGTTTCAAATTCAGGGCTGTTTTTTAATTTTAAGTAGCCTTGATATAACCCCTGATGTTGCCCTGCCCAAGTGCTGTATTCCGATAATAACGGCAAGCACGCTTGGTAAGCCTCACGTAACTCCGGGGAATTTTTCACCGCATTCAAATGCCCTACCGGCGACCACGCACGGGAAAATTTATCCCCAGCCATTGCTTGTGGCATATAGAAATTTTCCCACGTCGGGTTTTCAATTTGTGCGACTTTTTCAACGGTTTCACGGCATTCTTTGATCACCGCTTCCACCGCAGGTTTAATGTGTTCAGGTTTGATTTGTGAGAACGCAGGCAAGCCTGTGTAATTTAAAAGAGGGTTAGACATTATTTTTTCCTTTTATGGTCAAAATGAAAATTCGTATCAAGATAATACACAAAGTTAGAGAGAAAAGAAAACAAGCGGTCATATTTCAATAATTTTTTGCAAAAAAATCACAAAATATGACCGCTTATTTTTAGAATTTGACTGTATGCCCGTAATTTTCAATGATTTTTTGGATACGCTCTAAATCCTCTTTAGGCGGTGGCATTACGCCTTCCAGCTCATATTTATAGCCTAAGGTTTCCCATTTATGTGCCCCTAAGCGATGGTAAGGCAGAAGCTCCACTTTCTCAATGTTATCCATTCCTTGAATAAACTGCCCTAAACGATGGGCAGAATCATCGTCATCGGTATAACCCGGCACGACCACATAGCGAACCCAAGTCGGTTTATTTAATTTGTGTAGATAACGGGCGAAATCAAGGGTACGCTTATTCGATACCCCGACTAAATCTTGGTGAACTTCATCATTGAGCTGTTTTAAATCCAGCAAAACCAAATCGGTCACTTCCAGCATTTCATCAACCACAGGGCTATAGTTACGCACAAAACCATTGGTGTCTAAACAGGTGTTAATGCCCTCTGTTTTACAGGCTCTGAACCAATCACGCACAAACTCCATCTGCAACACGGCTTCCCCGCCCGACGCAGTAACACCGCCGCCTGTTGCTTTCATAAAATGCTTGTAAGTAGTTACTTCTTTCATCAGCTCTTCAACAGTAATTTCTTTGCCACCGTCCAGATCCCAAGTATCACGATTATGGCAATATTTACAACGCATTAAACAGCCTTGTAAAAAGAGAATAAAACGAATGCCCGGCCCATCAACCGTCCCACAAGATTCATAAGAATGATAACGCCCTATCGACATAATTTTTCCTATTTGTAAATATTTATACAAAACAGACCGCTTGCAAGCGGTTATTTTTAAAGAACTTTTTGCCAAACACTTGGTGGCAATAAGTAAATCTCTTTTTCTGCTTTTTCGCCTTCGCCTACAATATGCCCAATGCCACTTGTCATTACCGCAAGGGTAACATCAAAGGCATTGATACTATCGCCATAACCAGCTGTAAGGTTAAACATCGAGCCATCGGCAAGCAAGTAAATCGTTTTATCGCCAACTTGGTAAGCATTCACATAGGGAATAGGCTCGCTCATTGGGTATTGCTTTAAGAAAAGCACATCAATTTCTTCTGCCACGTGCCCGACATTTAAAATAAACAAGCCTGATTTTGCTTGCTCAAGTAACTTGCCGCTTAATACATTTTTTGCACCTGTTGCGGTGGCAATCACATCGTCGATTATACGCTATTCTTCTATGTTTTTGGCGAGAAAATGCTATCTGTTGGCTTAGCAAAATTGTAAAATATGGTAAAAATTAAACCGCTTGTAGAATGTTTCCTACAAGCGGTTGATTTTTTTAAAAGTTTTGCAAATTGCTATTACATACTTTCAGTAAAGGTACGGGTAATTACGTCCATTTGTTGCTCTTTAGTTAAAGAGTTGAAACGTACCGCGTAACCTGATACACGAATGGTTAATTGTGGGTATTTCTCTGGGTGTTCTACCGCATCTAATAATGTATCGCGATTTAATACGTTCACATTTAAGTGCTGACCACCTTCTACTGTTGCTTCGTGGTGGAAGTAGCCATCCATTAAACCTGCAAGGTTACGTTTTTGTGCTTCGTAATCTTTACCTAACGCATTTGGTACGATTGAGAAGGTATAAGAGATACCATCTTTCGCATACGCAAATGGCAATTTAGCCACAGAAGTAAGTGAAGCAACCGCACCTTTTTGGTCACGTCCGTGCATTGGATTCGCACCTGGTCCAAATGGTGCACCGCTACGACGACCATCTGGGGTATTACCTGTTTTCTTACCATAAACCACATTAGATGTGATAGTAAGTACAGATTGAGTTGGCGTTGCATTGCGGTATGTGTTGAGTTTTTGAATTTTTTTCATAAAACGCTCAACTAAATCGACAGCAATTTCGTCTACACGGTTATCATTGTTACCAAATTGTGGATATTCGCCTTCAATTTCAAAGTCAGTCGCCACGTTTTTCGTCACACCAACAACTTCACCCGCTTTGTTTTTAATTTCAATATCACTACGAATTGGTTTTACTTTCGCATATTTAATGGCTGAAAGTGAGTCTGCTGCAACCGATAATCCAGCAATACCACACGCCATCGTACGGAATACATCACGATCGTGAAGAGCCATTAATGCTGCTTCGTATGCATATTTATCGTGCATAAAGTGAATGATATTTAACGCCGTCACATATTGGGTTGCTAACCAGTCCATAAAGCTGTCTAAGCGAGTCATTACATCATCGTAATCTAAGTATTCACTTGTGATTGCTTCAGATTTTGGCCCTACTTGATCGCCTGATTTCTCATCAATACCGCCATTGATTGCGTATAATAAGGTTTTCGCTAAGTTTGCACGAGCACCAAAGAATTGCATCATTTTACCAACAATCATTGGGCTTACACAGCACGCAATCGCATAGTCATCGTTTTGGAAATCAGGACGCATTAAGTCATCGTTTTCATATTGTACTGATGAGGTATCAATAGAAACTTTCGCACAATAACGTTTGAACGCATCTGGTAATTGCTCAGACCAAAGAATCGTTAAGTTTGGCTCTGGCGAAGGCCCCATTGTATAAAGCGTGTGTAAAATACGGAAACTGTTTTTCGTTACTAATGTACGACCATCTAAACCCATACCTGCTAAGGTTTCAGTTGCCCACATTGGGTCGCCTGAGAATAATTGATCGTATTCAGGTGTACGCAAGAAACGTACCATACGCAATTTCATTACTAAGTGGTCGATTAACTCTTGGGCTTCTTGCTCGGTAATTTTGCCCGCTTTTAAATCACGCTCGATATAAATATCTAAGAATGAAGATACACGACCGAATGACATTGCCGCACCGTTTTGTGATTTAACTGCTGCAAGATAAGCAAAATAAGTCCATTGCACCGCTTCTTGTGCGTTGGTTGCAGGGCCTGAAATATCAAAGCCATAGCTTGCCGCCATCTCTTTCATTTTGCCTAATGCACGGTGTTGCTCGGCAATTTCTTCACGCAATTGAATGGTTGCTTGAATATCTTCACCCGATTCTAAACGAGCCTGTAATGAAGCAAACTGACGTTGTTTGTCTTTCATTAAGAAATCTGCACCGTAAAGAGCCATACGGCGGTAGTCACCAATGATACGACCACGACCATAGGCATCTGGTAAGCCTGTAATTACGCCCGATTTACGGCAGCGTAAAATATCTGGAGTGTAAACATCAAATACACCTTGGTTGTGAGTTTTGCGGTATTCAGTAAAAATTTGCTCTACTTCAGGTTTTAATTCACGGCGATAAACTTTACAAGAACCTTTTACCATATTGATACCACCAAACGGCATAATGGCACGTTTTAATGGTGCATCAGTTTGAAGACCCACGATTTTCTCTAATGATTTATCAATATAACCCGGTGCGTGTGAAGTAATGGTTGATGGCGTGTCGCAATCAATATCGTACGGTTCGTGCGTTTTGTTTTCTACTTTGATCATTTCCATTACATCTGCCCACAATTTACTTGTTGCAGGTGTTACTTCAGCCAGAAAAGATTCATCGCCTTCATAAGGTGTGTAGTTTTTTTGGATAAAATCACGCACATTTACTTCAGTTTGCCAATCGCCACCGGCAAAACCTTCCCACGCTTTTTGTTGAGCGTCTGTTAATTGAGTCATTTTAAGTCCTCTATGTTAGTAAGTTAAAACGGGAAAGCGGTTAATTTTTGGTAAAATTTTGCAAAAATTTGACCGCTTGATTCTAAAATCTAGTGCTTTCTAATGTATAAGAACCACTGCATTAAACCAATAAAAAACACACCACCGGCAATATTGCCCAGTGTGGCTGGAATCAGGTTCTTAAAAACAAAGTGATACAAATCTAAATCCGCAAATTGTGCAGGATCAACATTAATTGCCGTCCAAAATTCAGGGCTGGCAAAGTGAGAAATTGTAATTCCCATTGGAATCATAAACATATTCGCCACACAGTGTTCAAAGCCTGAAGCAACGAACATTGCAATCGGCAACATCATAATAAAGGCTTTATCGGTTAGGCTTTTACCTGCGTAAGACATCCACACCGCAATACATACCATAATGTTACAAAAAACACCTAAGCAAAATGCCTCAAACCAAGCGTGATGAATTTTATGCTGTGCCGTATTTAAAATAACCAAGCCCCATTGCCCTTTCGCCGCCATAATCTGACCGCTAAACCAAATCAACAATACAATGGAGATTGCCCCCACAAAATTACCGAAATACACCACTACCCAGTTTTTAAACATCTGTAACCAGTTAATTCTTTGGCTCGCTCTGGCTACAATCGTAAGTGTTGATGAGGTAAAAAGTTCTGCCCCAAACACTACACACATAATCACGCCGAGTGAGAATACCAAACCGCCAATTAGTTTCGCCATACCCCAAGGCATTTCGCTCGCACCCACTTGGGTTGTAGTATAAAATACGAATGCTATTGCAATAAAACCGCCCGCAGTAATGGCAGAGAGAAAGGAATATAATTGATTTTTTGTTGCTTTATAAACCGCACCATCTTCTGCGATTTTTGCCATTTCAGCAGGAGAAAACATCAGACAACCTTAACAAGGAGAATTGAAAAACCGATATATTATGTAGAAATTATAGACCTCTTCAGTTCATCTTTAAATAAAATCTTACACAATCAGAGGTACTTCTACCCATTTTTTTGACATAGAACAAAATCCTCTAAAAACATAACATTTAATAAAATTTAAGCAAACAAAGTTTTAACAAATTAACAATAAATTTATGACAGAATATCTGGCTTCATTTTTCAGTTTGTTTTTCTCTGAACAAAATCAACTCATCACAATGTTTTTGAGTGGATTACTCAGCTCAACTCTATTGCCGGGAAATTCTGAAATTATTTTTACCACCCTTGCCAGCCAATACATCGTTACAAATGAAATACCAACTTCTTCGCTAACTGCTTTGGTCATTGTTGCTACCTTAGGAAATAGCTTGGGAAGCTTAATTACTTATGCAATGGGCTTATTACTGCCCCGTCCGAAAAAAGCAGACAATCGTTACACCAAATGGGCATTAGAAAAAAGTAAAAAATATGGCGTTTTAGTCTTGCTTTTTAGTTGGCTACCCATTGTTGGCGATATTTTCTGCGGTATTGCAGGCTGGCTCAGGTTTAGCCTTTGGCAAAGCATTATTTTGATTATGATTGGCAAGCTATTGCGATACCTCTTTCTACTGGCAACGCTCTACCCTGTTTTGAAATATTTTTTATAAAGAACAAAGCGGTTGTTTTTAGTAAATTTTTTACTAAAAACAACCGCTTGTATTTGGCTATAAAGCTCTTAACGCCTCGATACGTTTTTCTAACGGCGGGTGGCTCATAAATAATTCTTTACCACGTGTGCCGTTAATCATAAATGCGGCAAGAGAACCGTGTAATTCTTGTGGCTCGTGGATACGTTGTAAACGTTGTAAAGCTGCAATCATTTTCTCTTTACCCACTAATTGAGCTGAGCCTGCATCTGCACGGAATTCACGTTGGCGAGAGAACCACATTGCAATCATTGTAGCTAATACACCGAAGATCATCTGTAACGCAATATCCACCACCCAAAACACTAATGTGTTGGTGCTTGAGTTACCGTTTTCGTCACGAGAACTTGCCGCAGCGGTTGAAATAATACGAGCCAAGAAAATCACGAAGGTATTTAATACACCTTGTAACAATGTCATTGTTACCATATCGCCATTCGCAATGTGTGCTACTTCGTGTGCCACAACCGCTTCCGCTTCATCTTGGGTCATTGAGTTAAGTAAGCCTGTACTTACCGCAACTAATGAATTCTTTTTCGTTGCCCCTGTTGCGAATGCGTTTACGTCTGCTGAGTGGTAAATTGCAATGTCCGGCATCGGGATATTTGCTTGCTGTGCTTGGTGTTGAACGGTATTGAATAACCATTGCTCTGCTTCATTACGAGGCTGTTTAATGACCTCTGCACCAACAGAACGTAATGCCATTGATTTAGATAAGAACAATGAAATTAAAGAACCACTAAAACCAAACACTAAAGAAAGCACTAAAATCCCACCGATACTCTGCCCTTGAATACCGGTTGCGTTAAAAATAATATTTAGCACAATCCCTAAAACAAAGGTAATCGCTAGGTTAGTTAATAAAAATAGAATGACACGTTTTGCCATAATCTGTTAAGTCTCCAAAAAATAATAGATGCACTAATGTCTAATTAAGATAATGATTTTGTCAGCTAATTCAAGAGTTTGTTCACAATTATTCCCACAAATTTAACTGTTTATTTACTTTTTTCTCAGAGAAATGCACATTTAGCCCGATTAATCGGATTTTTCGCTCATTTCTACGCACAAATATTTGCTCTAATAATTCTTCAAACCGCTGGTAGGAAAAACCTTCTGTAGTCCGTTCAAGCGTGGTTTGAGTAAAGTCATCAAATTTAAGTTTTAAGCCTAATTTTTTAAATTCAGATAATGGAGTATCAGGAACATTTCGCTGAATCCTAAATGTTAATTTATCAAATAGTTCTGCAATAACAAACTTAGCTTGTTCAAGCGTCCAAATATCATCAAGTAGCGTTTTTTCCACCGCTAATGATTTTCTTGGGCGATAAGGCTCTACTGCTCTTTCGTCTATGCCGTGACTAAAATCCCATAGCCGTTGCCCAAATTTACCAAATTCACGGTAAATCATCGCTTTCTCTGTTTGCTGAATATCGCCACAAGTTTCAAAACCGAGCTGTTTTAGCTTTTCATTGGTTACTTTGCCCACGCCGGGAATTTTTGCAAGCGGTAGATTTTTCACAAAATTTTGCACATCATCAGGCTTTATTACAAATTGTCCGTTTGGTTTATTTTGATCGGAGGCGATCTTGGCTAAAAATTTGAGTGGAGCAACGCCAGCAGAGGCGGTTAATTTTAGTTCATTGAAAATATCGTTCCGAATCGCCTGTGCAATCCAAGTGGCAGAACCCAAATAGCGTTCACATTCACTTACATCTAAATAGGCTTCATCAAGCGACAAGGCCTCTATCACATCTGTATAACGATGAAAAATTTCGTGGATTTGTGCCGAAACCGCTTTATATAGCGGCATATTAACAGGCAGCAACACTAAATTCGGGCATTTTTTCAAGGCGGTTGCGGTTGCCATTGCACTGTGCAGACCAAATTTTCTCGCTTCATAATTGCAAGTGGCTAGCACGCCTCGCTGATTCGGACTTCCTCCTACCGCAATAGGTTTTCCTACCAACGAAGGATTTTTTCGCATTTCTACCGCAGCATAAAAGCAGTCCATATCAATGTGAATAATTTTCCGTTGAAATTGAGTTGCCATCTGCAAAATTTTCCCTAAAAATGACCGCTTACAGCCAAATAACTGTATATAAAAACAGTTTTATTTTATGCCCTTATTGCTACAATTTCAAGTTTTAAATCAATACAAATAATAAGGATAAAAAATGCTCTACGGTTTAGCCATTGTGCTGATTCCGCTTTTTCTCGGCTACTTAATTAGGGTTAAAAATCACCGCTATATGGCAATCGTCAATAAAGTGGTGAATATCTGCCTTTACCTGATTTTATTGGTAATGGGGATCTCACTGGGGCAAATTGATAATATCTTGACTGAGCTCCCACAAATCGGTGGAATGGCATTTAGCTTACTTGCTATTTTGCTCCTCGCCAATATTGTAGGATTAATCATTTATGACAAACTACAACCAATGAAAAGAGAGCTAGTCAGCCAAGACGAACTCCCTTCTCGCCTGCATCTATTGCTCGACTCTTTAAAATTAATCGGGGTAACATTACTCGGTGGCATTATCGGTTATTTCACAAAAGGTACGGTAGATTTTCCTTTACACTCAAGCACTTACATTTTAGAAGTAATGATTTTCGGTGTAGGGATTCAGCTTCGTAATAGTGGTATTCCCCTGCGTGAAGTATTTTTCAACAAACGAGGCATTTATACCTCTCTTGTGATGGTCGCAAGCTCACTGGTTGGCGGTGTGATCGCATCATTTGTACTGGATTTATCTCTTGCTAAAGGCTTAACCCTTGCTTCCGCATTTGGTTGGTATTCACTTTCGAGCGTGCTAGTTAATGATGCTTGGGGCCCAATTTACGGTAGTATCGCCTTTTTTAACGATATTTCCCGTGAAATTTTATGCCTATTTTTAATTCCTATTTTTATGAAAAGATTTCCCTCTACGGCTGTAGGGCTTGGTGGTGCAACTTCGCTAGATTGTATGCTCCCCATCATTCAAAAATCAGGCGGTATTCAAATTGTGCCATTGGCAATTAGTTTTGGGTTTATTGTTAATCTCGCTGCACCATTATTAATGGCAATTTTTATTGTGCTAGAGGGTTAAACTGCCGAAATTCCGCCCCCATTGGCTTGGGCTAATAAAATGTTTAGCTTTAAAATGTTGGCGGAAAGAAATAGCCGTTTGAAAGCCGATTTGTTCCGCAATTTGCTCTATATTCAAATCACTGCTTTCTAACAATTCCCGACCTTTTTGTAATCTTGTCTCAATTAGCCATTCTCCTACCGCCATACCTGTTGCTTTACGAAAATGGCGAGTAAATGTGCTGCGACTCATTGCTAAACGTTCAGCCAGTTCATCGATAGTATGGAGACTATCTAAATTTTCCCTTAGAAAATCCAGTAGTTGATTAATAGTTTGATTATTGGTTCGCATTGCAATCGGCTGCTCAATAAATTGTGCCTGCCCACCTTCTCGATGAGGAGCAGAAACCAGCATTCTGGCTAAACGATCACTTATTTTCACACCGTGAAATTTTCGTACAATCGCCAAGCAACAATCTAGACTAGCCATTGAACCAGCAGAGGTAATTAATCTGTCTTGCTCAACATAAAGGGTATTTAAATCTAATTTCACTTGTGGAAAACGCTGGCTAAAATCTGCCTCTACAAGCCAATGTGTTGCCGCCGTTTTGCCGTTTAATAAACCGCTATAAGCCAACGAATAAGTGCCATAGCACAGCCCTATAATTGTTGCACCACGCTGATAGTTTCGTTGTAAAGCATCTCTAAATAGAGAACTAGGTGGCGTATCCAGATCCGCCCAACCTGCAATAACAATCAGATCAGCTTCATCAAAGTAATTTAGATCCTCATCAGCAGAAATGGTAATTTTTCCACCATTTCCGACCGCTTGTAGCTCTCCCTCCGAAACCATTTTGCATTCAAAAAGTGGCAATCCGTCTATCTCCGACATAAAAATCATTTGTGGCGGCACAAGAACAATGGGATTGAAATTTGGGTAAAGTACGAAAGCAACTTTAGGTAAATACATCATTTTCCCCTAACAAATAAAATTGACCCAATTCTTTCGATTACTGCTCTAAGAGTCAATATTTCTTACTGCTATTTTTGCCGATAATAGCCTCTATCAACAAGCGGTCATTTTTTATTAAAATTTTACATACATAAAAGGAAACACAATGAAATTAAAAGCTACTCTTGCTTCCCTCACGTTAAGTTCAATGCTTATCAGCACAGCAAATGCTGAGATCAGTTATCAACATATTCGTAACGCTACGGCAAAAATAACTTATGGCGATGCCACTTTTTTAGTTGATCCTTACTTAGCTGAAAAAGGTAGATATGCAGGTTTTGCCGGCACTAAAAATAGTGAGCAACGCAACCCACTAATTGAGCTTGCAGAGCCTGTGGAATCAATATTAAAAGGTATTGATGCGGTTATAGTTACGCACACTCACGATGATCATTGGGACGAAGTGGCTCAAAAGCTGATTGATAAAAACTTACCAATTTTTGTGCAAGATGCGATGTATTCCAACCCAGCTTTAGCTGAATTATTAGGTAATGCAATGGGTGTTGTATTCAAATCTGAAAATGAGAAAACCCTTTATATTGTAGGCGATACTATTTGGAATGAGCAGGTAGAAACGGCATTAAATCAACATAAACCTGAGGTGATTGTAATGAATACGGGACACGCAGAATTAGCAGACTCTTCTAATAGCATTATTATGGGTACGAATGATGTAGCAAAAATGGCAGAAGTGATGCCAAATGCCTCAATTATTACCGTACATATGGATACTGTAAATCACGGCAAAACCAGCAAAGCCGATATGCTAGCTTTCATCAGCGGCAAAGCATTTGAAAAACGTGTTGCCGTACCAAATGAAAGTGAAGTATTAAAATACTAATATCATTTCTAGCCATAACAAGCGGTCATTTTTACTCAACTTTTTGCAAAGTTTTGCTAAAAAACGACCGCTTATTTTAGTGCTATTCTGCTTTCATTAGCTGACTCAAATTCAAGTTTTCCAATGCTAGGAACTGACTGCGAGCTAAATGACAAAGTTCTATCATTCTTTCTGCCTGCGGTATAGCTTTTTCAATGAGTACCGCATTATAGCTTTCCATATTCGCCAAAATCAGTAATTCATTTAAGCTGGCTTTATCACTTTTCAGCCGTTTATAATCTTGAATAATGTAAAGTTTAAATTCTGCTGAAATCCAAGAGGCAAATTCCAAAGCAATATCTGAATGAGCAAATGTACCGCCATATCTGCCTGATTTTGAGACAATACCAATCACATTAGTAGTAGAAATCCATTTTTGTGGTGAGAGTAAAGGCATTTGTTCCAGACTCTTTTCTACACCCATCGAATTCGATAGGTTTAGAATTAGAATTCTGTTAGATTTACCCCCTAACTACTCTTTGATAGAAACGGGCTCCCAAATCCATCACTTCCCTTCAAAATACGTCAATTTATCCCGATAAAACGAGCCTAAATAATAAGTGTTGCCAACTGGTAAAACGGTAGAAACGCCACTAAACTCCTGCGTATATTTGCCCTTAAATATCGGCTGAACCGCCAAATTATCAGGGTTGATGGTGGTGATGTGATAATCTTTTAAACAGTCAAACGACATCATCTCGCCACAAGTTACCGTCTGCGAACCTGCGGTAACGAGCTTATCGCCCGCCCAATGCAGATTGTCAAACACGCCATAATTAAGCCGTGTGGTGGCGACCACTTTGGCAGGATTGGTGCTTGTTAATTTGCTTAATCCACGCATATGGGCAACATAGATAAATTTGCCGTCTTTGGATAACTCAATGCCGTTATTGCCGTTAAATTCCGAGCCTTGCAATTTTTCAAAGGCTTGTGTGGCAGGATTGGGGTGCAAGCAACAGCAAGCGTGGCAAGGGTTAGGGCAAGGACGGTGGTGGTGAGTTTTTTCATCAATTTTCTCTTTTGTTTGAATAGGATAAGCGTATTATAAGGTTTAATTTTTTAAAATTTGAATGGCGAAAAATGGGAAGGTGGTTTTCGGATTTGGAAATTTTAATTTTCAGGCTGTTTGAAAATAATTTTGCAAAATTTAGATAAAAAACCACCGCTTTTAACCCAATAAAAACGGTGTTTAAAACCTATCTAAAATCCCCCATCAACTCATCAATCAATTCTTTCACGCTTTTGATTTTGTTAATTTGTGAAATGCCATTGCCCACCGACACATAACCATTATCAAAATCGCCTTCCAGCATACCCAAACGCATTCCTGTGCCAGCGTTCATCACTTTGGCGATTTCAGAGCGATTTTCCCCGTTTTCGCTCATTTCAAAGCATTTTTTGGCAAGTTCGGTTGGCAAAGAGCGGTAATAATACGGCTCGGTGCGGAACAATAACAAATCATTAGCCGTTGCACTGACAATCCATTCTTTGACTTTTTCGCTTGCTCGGCACTCTATCGTGGCTATAAACGCTGTGCCAACCCATACGCCTTCCGCCCCCAAGTTTAAGGCTGCCTGAACACTGCGTTTGTCGGCAATCCCACCCGCCAGCATTATCGGCAAATCCACCTTACCGACAAATTCCGCCAAAACGCTAAAACTGCCCACTTCTTTCATCGGCAAAGTACCGCCTTCATCAAAGCCTGTCAGAACCAAAATATCTGCTCCCAGCTCTTGTGCCTTTAAAGCGTCCGCCAAATTAGGGTTAGGCAGGCGGCAGATGATTTTAATCCCAGCTTGTTTGAATTTGGTATAAATCTCTTTATCAAGCCAACCATTATCCAGCACCACAGGTACACGCTCTTCAATCAGCAAATCTACCATTAACGGAATCAGCGAAAAATCGTAAGACAAAATAAACGGCACGCCAAACGGCTCATCGGTCAAGGCTTTGACTTTGCGGATTTCGTTACGCATACGCTCTAAAACTTCATTGCTTGAAGTGGGGTTGGTCGTCTGTCCTGCGTGTGGGGCTAAAAAGCCCAGTCCGCCAGCCTCCGCCACGCTTGCCACAAGTTTTGCATCGGTCAGCCACGACATTGGGGCTTGGATAATAGGGTGTTTGATATTTAAAATTTGGGTAATGCGGTTCATAACATTGCTCTTTTGGATAAATAGATAGAGGTATTATAGGGTTTTGGATAGGGAATGAGAATGGCTAAAAATGGGAAGATGGTTTTCAAATATGGAAATGATTTCGTAAAATGCTATAATTTTATGGTAAAATATACCTTAAATTTTCAAAATCCAAACCACCAATTTTTAATTATGGGATAACCATCTATGACACTTGAATATCAATTTGATGATAAGGAAAATCAAATTTTCTCCCCACTTCTGAATAAATGGCTAAAATACACACTGGAAGAAGAGGTTCGCCAAAAATTTATCTGCACTTTAGTTAATGATTATGGTTATTCACTCAATCAAATGGCACAAGAAGTCGCTGTTACTAATTCATCTCGTGGCACAGGGCGTTCTCGTGCGGATATTGTGATTTGGAAAACTGCCCAAGATAAAAATGAATGCAATCACGCCGGTATCGTTATTGAATGCAAATCTGACAATGTAACCATCGCCCCATCTGACTATTATCAGGGATTGAATTATGCGACTTGGGCAAGAGCCAAATTTTTTGTAACGCATAACAGCAAAGAAACTCGTTATTTTCAAGTAGCTGATAATAAGTTACCCGCTCACTTAGGTAAAGAAATTGCTGATATTCCTAATGCACGACAATTATTAGATGATGAAGAGGTAAAAAAGATACTAACCGAAGAAAAAGTTTTTGAAAAAGATGAATTTGCTAAACTGCTTCATCAATGTCATAACATTATTCGTAATAATGACAAATTATCACCAGAAGCCTGTTTTGATGAAATTAGTAAAATATTATTCACCAAAATTGTTTTTGAGAGAGAAAACAAAAATAATAATAATTCAACACAAATTTTCTCTAAACAAGAATTTGAAAAGCAAGAACAAAATTTTATCAAAAATATTCGCCCCTATTTGCAAGGTGAAGATAGAAATACCGATTATTTACAATTCATTTTTAGGCGAACCAAAGAAAATTATACTAAAGAAACATTATTTTCCGATGATGATGTTATTAAAATCCGCCGTGAAAGTTTCTTGGCAATTGTAGAAAAATTGCAAATTTATAATTTATCTAAAACTTCTGATGATGTCAAAGGTATCGCTTTTGAGCAATTTTTGGGTGCTACTTTTCGTGGTGAATTGGGCCAATATTTTACCCCACGCACCGTTGTAGAATTTATGACTGAGGTTTTAGACCCTGTTGAGGGAGAAAGGGTGTGCGACCCTTGTTGTGGCTCGGGCGGTTTTTTAATTAACGCATTTGAATTTATACGTGAAAAAATGATTGCTGATATTGAATTACAAAAGGCAAAAATTAAAGAACAATATTTTAATGAAGAATATGAAAATGCTGATGAAAATAAAAAAGTTGTCATAGAAAATCAAGTTGATGAATTATTTAAAGAGTTGAATGATGAATTAAATTTGGATAACAGCAATAGTCGTTTATATCATTTGTCGCATAACTGTATTTTTGGTACCGATGCTAACCCTAGAATGGCACGAGTATCAAAAATGAATATGATTATGCACGGCGATGGACACGGTGGTGTGCATCATAATGACGGTCTTTTAAATATCAATGGTATTTTTGAAGAACGCTTTGATGTGATTTTGACCAATCCACCTTTTGGTTCGAGTGTTTCCAAAAACTTAAAATTGACTTCCGAAGATGATTTGACAGCCAAAGCTCATTATCTAGATTGGCTTGATAAATACCCAAATTATCAACAGATCAGCGATGAACGCAAACAAGAAATTAAAAATGGCACAGCAATTATTGATAAATTTGATGTTGGACAATTTAGCGGTTTGACCGAAGTTTTGTTTATGGAACGCTGCTTAAGATTGCTCAAAAAAGGCGGAAGAATGGCCATTGTATTGCCAGAAGGTGTACTAAATAACGCTAATTTGCAAAAAGTGCGTGAATATTTTGAAGGTAAAGCAAAAATTCTACTGATTGCCTCTTTACCTGCTGATGTATTTAACTCTGCCAAAGCAACCGTTAAGACAAGTGTGTTGTTTATGAAACGATTTACCAAAAATGAAGAGATTCTATATCAGCAAATTGCTGAACAAGCTACACAAGAAGTGAAAAGAAAATACCAAGCAAAAATTGATGAATTAGCAGCAATTTTGGGTGAAAAAGTCTTAACATCAAAAGCATCAAAAAATGCCAGCGATGAAGAAAAAAGCCAAATCAAATCTGAAAATAAGCGATTGCAAGATGAATTAAAAGCCAAGAAAGTCCAAGCTAAATCTGACTTAAAGCAACTGGAAATTCAAATTCAATCCGAAGTTCGCCAAGGCATCAAAGAAAGATTTGATTATGAAATTGCTCTTGCTGAAATTTCTGATGCTGGCATTGATAGTACAGGAAAACCAACCAATGCTAATCAATTGCCAATTTTAAAAGTAGAGTTTGAAAAATATCGTAAGCGAAATCAGCTTTGGGAAAATGGGGGGGTGTGATGGAACTTTTGAAGTTTATTCGCTTTAAGAATTTGATTGATTTTTCAGTAAAAACTTATTTGTCCAATAGTATTCAATCTAAATTTGATATTGTAAGTTTGGGTAATCATATTGTTGAACAAAACAAGAGAATAAGACCATTTGACTTTCCTGAACAAGATTTTTCAATCTTAGGTGTGGATAATAAAGTGGGTATTTTTGATGCTTATATTCAGAAAGGAAAAGAAATTAATCAGCCTTATAAAATTGTTGAAAATGACTTTTTGGCTTATAACCCTTATCGTATTAATGTAGGTTCTATTGGTTTAAAAAGGGAAAATCATTTACATCAATATATTAGTCCTGCCTATGTGGTATTCAGTTGCAAAGAAAGTTTGTATTCTGAATTTCTGTTCTTAATATTTAAGATAAATGGTTTTAAGCAAATTATTAATGACAATACTACGGGTTCAGTACGACAAAATTTAAGTTTTGATAATTTATCGAATATTCATATTCCTTTACCTGATATTAAAATCCAAAAATCCCTAGTATCCGCCTACCAAGAAAAAATACAGAAGGCTGAAATTTTGGAAAATCAAGCTAAACAAATAGACATTGAAATTGAACAATATTTATTTGAAAGTTTAGGTATTCAAATAAATCAAAACAAAGAGGTAGAACATAAAGGAGTTTTACAATTTATTAGATTTAAAGATTTAGAAAAGTGGAATGTGGTTAATGCTGATATTATTACGGCAGAGACAGTATTTTTATCACAAAAATATAAAAATGAGCTTATTACTAATTACTTTTATATCAATCCAACAACAAAAATACCCAAAGATATAAATATCAGCTTTATTCCAATGGTAAATATATCTGATGAATATGGTGAAATAACAAGTAAAGAAAGCAATAAGCTGCAAAATAACTATACTCGCTTTCAAGAAGGTGATTTACTTTGGGCAAAGATAACACCTTGTATGCAAAATGGCAAATCAGCGATTGCAAATGATTTGGAAAATGGATTTGGTTTTGGCTCAACTGAATTTCATATTTTGCGTATCAAAAATAGTGGTTTTGATATTCGGCTTTTGCATTTGCTATTAAGAAGTCAAAGGCTATTAACGACAGCAATGAGCTATTTTACAGGGTCGGCAGGTCAGCAACGAGTACCAAAAACATTTTTAGAGCGTTTGACCTTGCCAATACTTACCAACAATGAACAGATTGCAATAATTAATCATATTTACAACCTAAAAAATACTCAAAAACAAGCAAAAATTCAAGCAAAAGAATTGCGCAATCAAGCCATTCTTGATTTTGAGCAAGCCATTTTTGTGTAGAGGCAAACCAATGAACCTAAATACCCTCCCCCTATTCACCCATATTATCCAAACAGGCTCACTTTCTAAAACTGCCGAGCAGACAGGCGTGCCGATTGCCACGATTAGCCGTCAGATTGTGGAGCTTGAAAAATCGCTGGGCGTACAACTGTTTGACCGCCACAAAACAGGGGTCAAGCCGACAATGGCGGGGCAACAGTTTTATGAACAAATTGCGTTAAGTGTGGATAACCTAACCCAAATCGCCCAACATTTTTCTGCCGAGAGTAGCGAGCTGACAGGCAAATTACGCATTTCTACGGTAACCGCGATGAGCGAAGTGTGGGATTTGCTTGATGAGTTTTGCGTGTTAAATCCAAAGGTTAGTGTGCATTTGGAAGTTACCGACCGTGTGCTGGATTTGGTGGAAGATGGCATAGATTTTGCCTTTCGGGTAGGCGATTTGCACACAGATAGCGTGGTTGCCAGACCCTTATTTACCACCCAAACCAAGTGGCTCTCCCATCCCAAACTTTTGGCGCAATTTGGCACGCCCAAGACTTTGGCGGATTTAGCCAAGTTTCCCCTTGTCGGCTATGCCAAATCCGACCAAAAATTGTTACGCATTCCCAATGGCAAAAAAACACTGGAACTGCCATACACTTTTGCCAGCAATGATGTTTATGCGATACAAAATGCGATAAAAAATGGTCGGGGGATTGGAATGCTTTCGCACACAATGGCAAATCGCTTGATTGAGGAGTATGGCTTGGTTGAGATTTTGGCGGATACGACAAAGCCTGATTTTACCGTGCATTTACTCTATGTTAAACACCGCCATCAGTCGGCTTTAATGCGGGCGTTTTTGGATTTTGTTAGTACTAAATTCTAAAAAATAAGGTGGGATAAACCCACCTTATTTTTTGTCATAATTTATTGCAAAATTACATAGAAATTCGCGCCATCACGCACAATGTTGAGTGCAACTACAGATGGTTTTGAATCTAAAATTTTGCGTAAATCAGCAATATTTTCTACCGAGTGGCGGTTTACGCCAATGATGATATCGCCTTTTTTGAGGCTTCTCATTTCTGCTATTGAGCCTTTTTCGATATTAGAAATTTCAACGCCTTTAATGCCTTTCGCATTGTAGTTATTGAATTCTGCTCCTTTTAATGCAGGAATAATGTTTGAAGCGGTAGTTTTAGCTTCCGAATCGGATTGTAACGTCACTTTCGCTTTGTCTTCTTTGCCATCACGCAAGTAGGTTAATTCAATCTCTTTACCCACACCAGAAGTAGCCACTTTCGCTCTTAATTCACTGAAACTGCGGATTTTTTGACCGTTGATTTCAGTAATCACATCGCCTGCTTTAAAGCCTGCTTTAGCAGCGGCAGAACCTGGTAATACTTCACTAATGAAAGCCCCTTGTTGGGTTGAAATGTTAAACTCTTTGGCAAGATCTGCATTTAGCTCACCGCCTTTAATGCCTAGCATTCCACGTTTTACTTCGCCAAATTCAATAATTTGAATTACAAGGCTGTTTGCCATATTACTTGGAATGGCAAAAGCGATACCTGCATTGCCACCACTAGGGGAAATGATTGCAGTATTGATACCGATTAATTCCCCTTTTAAGTTAATTAATGGGCCGCCTGAATTACCCTGATTTACCGCAGCATCAGTTTGGATATAGTTTTCATAGCCTTCATCTGATTTACCTGTTGAACGACCTAACGCAGAAACAATACCAGAGGTTACAGTTTGCCCTAAACCGAACGGATTACCGATAGCGACGGTAAAATCGCCCACTTGTAGTTTGTCTGAATCTGCAAATTTAATTTCAGTTAAGTTTTTCGGATTTTCAACTTGGATTAATGCAACATCTGAAAGCGGATCGCTTCCAACTAATTTTGCGTTAAATTCACGTCCATCTTCCAGTTTTACCGTCATCTTGTCTGCATTATCAATAACGTGGTTATTGGTGATGATATAGCCTTTTTCTGCATTAATGATTACACCTGAACCTACGCCACGAAAGTTGCGAGGGGCTGATTGACGATCACCGAAGAAATCGGCATTCGGACCGAAGAAAAATTCAAATTCAGGTGGAATATCACGGGTGCGGCGAGAATTGCCTTTTGTTTTACCTTCAACGGCAATGCTGACTACCGCAGGTTGTACTTTTTCTAACATTGGGGCAAGACTAGGCACGGCTTGACCATCAACTGCTGTTGGTAATGCAGCTTGTGCAATCATTGGCATTGCTGCAATGCTTGAGCCTAAAACTAATGCGGTTAAAAATGATTTTTTGAGTGTTTTATTCATATTGTGTATATTCCTCATATCCTATGTTTTTTATAATCTACGAGTGAAGTCGCTCGTGTTTACTAAGACAAGCCCTTTTTTTGTCAGTTCATCAATTTGCAAAATTTTTCTAAAATCATACCGCTAGCAAAGCAAAGTTTTGTCATCTTATTAAAAGTTTTTTGACATTCGCTGAAATTTGATAGACCATACATTACTTTTATTAATATGAGTCCTATATTTGATGTCTAGAGAAAATTTGGTTGAAGTAAAGCACTTAACCTTCAAACGAGGGGAGAGAGTGATTTATGACAATCTCAATTTGCAAGTGCAAAAAGGCAAAGTAACTGCCATTATGGGGCCGTCTGGAATCGGTAAAACCACCTTGTTACGTTTGATTGGCGGGCAAATTTTACCTGAATCGGGTGAGATCTTGTTTGATGGTAGAGATATTTGTAAAGCGAACAACAAAGAACTTTACGAAATTCGTCAGCGAATGGGAATGTTGTTCCAATCTGGGGCGTTGTTTACCGATCTTTCTACTTTTGACAATGTGGCTTTCCCGATTCGAGAGCATACCCGTTTACCCGAAGAACTTGTTAGAAAATTAGTGTTGCTGAAACTTGAAGCAGTAGGGCTTCGAGGTGCAGCAAATTTAATGCCATCTGAATTATCTGGTGGTATGGCACGTCGTGCGGCACTTGCTCGTGCGATTGCACTTGATCCTGATTTGATTATGTATGATGAGCCTTTCACTGGGCAAGATCCGATCAGTATGGGCGTGATCGTGGAATTGATCAAAGAACTAAATCAAGCCTTAAATCTCACCTCTATTGTGGTATCTCACGATGTGAAAGAGGTGTTAAGTATTGCTGATTATGCCTATATTGTGGCGGATAAACGTATTATTGCAGAAGGTACGCCAGAAATGTTGTTAGAAAGCCAAGATCCGCAAGTGGTACAATTCTTAGCGGGTAAAGCAGACGGGCCGGTACGTTTCCACTATCCTGCAAAAGATTACACGGAGGAGCTATTTAATGGTTAATTTTATTAGCTCTATTGGGGCTTTTGTGATTAATTTTATCCGTACACTCGGGCGTTCAGCCTTTATGTTGTGGGGAGCATTAATCGGTAAGCCTGAATTTAGAAAACATACTCCATTGCTGATTAAGCAACTTTATGTGCTAGGAGTGCAATCACTTTTAATTATTATGCTCTCAGGCTTATTTATTGGTATGGTATTAGGCTTGCAAGGCTATGTAGTATTAGTTGATTTTGCAGCGGAAAGTAGCTTAGGTACGTTGGTTTCCCTATCGTTATTGCGAGAACTTGGGCCAGTGGTTACTGCATTGTTATTTGCAGGGCGTGCAGGTTCGGCATTAACCGCAGAAATTGGCTTAATGAAAGCAACAGAACAACTTTCTAGCCTTGAGATGATGGCAGTTGATCCCTTAAGACGAATTATCGCACCACGCTTTTGGGCAGGTGTGATCTCAATGCCGATTTTAGCAGCCATTTTTACGGCGATTGGTATTTGGGGCGGCTCACTTGTTGGCGTAGATTGGAAAGGCGTTGATGGCGGTAGTTTCTGGTCGGTAATGCAAAACTCAGTTAATGCTAGTGATTTAATCAACGGCTTTATTAAAAGTGTGATTTTCGCTTTTGCTGTAGTTTGGATTGCATTATTTAACGGCTATGATTGTGTACCAACTTCAGAAGGTATTAGCCAATCAACAACAAAGACAGTGGTAAATGCTTCACTTGTGATTTTAGGATTAGATTTTATTTTAACTGCGATTATGTTCGGCGGTTGATTTTAGTAAAAGGAACAGACAATGCGTCAATCAATTAAATATGAATTCTGGGTAGGATTATTTGTACTACTAGGGTTAGCAGCTCTTGTCTTTTTAGGCTTAAGAGTGGCAAATGTACAAGGATTCTCAAGTGAGAAAACTTACACGCTTTATGCAACTTTTGACAATATCGGTGGACTAAAGGTTCGTGCACCTATTAAAGTTGGAGGTGTAGTAGTAGGTCGAGTAGCTGATATTTCACTCGATAACAAAACCTACACGCCAAAAGTAGCCTTAGCTGTGAATGAAAGTTTTAACCAAATTCCGGACACCAGCTCACTTTCAATTAAAACCTCTGGCTTATTAGGTGAACAATATGTTGCGTTAAATGTCGGCTTTATGATTGAAGGCGAAACCGCAATAATGAAAGAAGGCGATACTTTTGTAGATACAAACTCTGCAATGGTATTAGAAGATTTGATTGGTCAGTTCTTATATGGTGATAAAAAGCCAGATAAAACTGAAGATGAAAAAGCGATTGATTCTGCCCCCATCGCAGAATAATCAACTTAACAATAACCTCTAATTTAGAGTTTTTGGAGATTAGTAATAATGTTAAAAAACATTAAAAAAATTATCGTAACTGGTTTAGTCGCAGTTTCTGCATTATTCTCAACGACGGCATTTGCTGAAACTAGCCCTTATGTATTAATGCAACAAACAGCAGATAAATTATTTGGCAATATCAAAGCAAATCAAAGCAAAATTAAATCAAACCCTGAATACTTGCGTACCATTGTGCGTAACGACTTAATGCCGCACGTTCACGTTAAATATGCAGGTCAGTTAGTATTAGGTAAAAACTTATCTTCTGCTACAGATGCACAAAAAGAAGCGTTTTTTAACGCATTCGGGCAGTTTGTAGAACAATCTTACTCACAAGTATTAACCCAATACCAAGATCAAACATTCCAAATTGAAAGCCCGAAATCCGTTGAGGGTAAATCGATTGTAAGCATTCGTGTAAATGTATCTGGTAAAGGTGCTGCACAGCCAATTAAATTAGACTTTAAATGGCGTAAAAACAGCAGAACAGGAGAATGGCAAGCATACGATATGGCTGCTGAAGGTGTAAGTATGGTTGCAACTAAGCAAAATGAGTGGGCTGGTGTAATCCGTCAAAAAGGTATTGATGCACTAACCGCACAAGTTGCTCAATCAGCAAAACAACCAATTACCTTAAAATAAATAGTTTAGTTATGCCTCAAAAAACATTAAAATGGGACATTCAGCAAAACAATGAAAGTCTTTTTGTGAAACTGTCAGGCGAATTAACTCGTGACACGTTGCTTCCATTATGGAAGCAACGTGCTTCTTTTTTATCTCCGAAAGGTAATCAAAAGCTATATTGGGATTTAAAAGATATCACTCGTGTAGATTCTGCCGGTTTTACATTACTTGCTGAATTATTAAATCATTACCATAAAATCACACCAAGCAGTTTAATTAATACGCCGGATTCTGTTAAGGCATTATCAGAACTCTATGATTTAGACGGTTGGTTTGAGCAATTTATTATTTAAAAAAATTAGCAAAGCATTAGGATTTATAATGACCCCAACACAAATTGAAGACATCTTAAAACAAAGCCTAACCGATGTAGTCGAAGTTCACGCACAAGGCGAAAATGCCCATTTTGGGGTAATTGTAGTGAGTGATAGCATTGCTGCACTTTCAAAAGTAAAACAGCAACAAGCGGTTTACGCACCACTAGCAGACTATTTCACTACAAATGAAATTCACGCATTAACCATTAAAGTGTTCAGTACAGAAAAATGGAAAACTGAGCGTTTATTGAATATGGTTGGTTAATAGATGGGCGAAAAATATTTCGCCCCTACAAAAATTGAAACAAAATTATAATTCTTAATTTTAGGATCTCCCAAATGGAAAAATTCCGCGTATACGGTCCTTTCTCTTTGAACGGAACCGTTGATATTTCAGGTGCAAAAAATGCCGCCCTGCCTATTTTATTTGCCTCTATTTTAGCAGAAAAGCCGGTTACATTAAAAAATGTGCCTGATTTGAAAGATGTTGACACAACCTTTAAAATTTTACGTCAATTAGGTGTAGTGGTTGAAAAGGCAGAGGAAAAAGGTGTTGTACATATTGATGCAAGCAACATCAATAATTACGTTGCACCATACGAATTAGTTAAGATAATGAGAGCTTCTATTTGGGCATTAGCACCATTAGTGGCACGTTTCCAAGTTGGTCAAGTTTCATTACCAGGTGGCTGCACTATCGGTGCTAGACCGGTAGATATGCACATTTCAGGTCTTGAAAAAATGGGTGCTAACATTGAGTTAGATGAAGGCTATGTAAAAGCGACTTCTCAAGGTCGTCTAAATGGTGCAAGAATCTATATGGATAAAGTGAGCGTGGGTGCAACTTTATCGGTAATGATGGCTGGAACATTGGCAAAAGGGACTACCGTTATTGAAAACGCAGCTCGTGAACCTGAAATTGTGGATACCGCAGATTTCTTAAATGCAATGGGAGCTAAAATTTCAGGAGCCGGTACAGATATGATCACTATCGAAGGGGTTGAAAACTTAGGTGGCTGTGAGCATAGTGTTGTGCCAGATCGTATCGAAACAGGAACATTCTTAGTCGCTGCTGCTATTTCTGGTGGTCGTATTACCTGTCGTAACACCAAAGCAGATACACTTGATGCAGTTATTGAAAAATTGCGTGAAGCAGGTATGCAAGTTGATGTGACGGAAGATACCATTACCTTAGATTCACTTGGTCGCCGCCCGAAAGCGGTAAATATTCGTACAATGCCTCACCCCGGCTTCCCAACGGATATGCAAGCTCAATTTACCTTGTTAAATGCCGTTGCAGACGGTACGAGCCGCATTACGGAAACCATTTTTGAAAACCGCTTTATGCACATTCCAGAGTTAGTTCGTATGGGGGCTAAAGCTGAAATTGAAGGAAATACCGCAATTTGCTACGGCGTAAAACGCTTAAAATCAGCAGAAGTGATGGCAACGGATCTCCGTGCTTCAATTAGCTTAGTATTAGCAGGCTGTATTGCAAGTGGCGAAACTATCGTTGATCGTATTTATCATATCGATCGTGGTTACGAACACATCGAAGAAAAATTACGTGGTATTGGGGCGAGAATTGAACGTTTTTCAGCTCCATTTGAAGGCGAGTAATTGCAAAATTTTCTCCAAAAGTAACCGCTTGTTAGAAAGCTATCAAGCGGTTTTTTATTATCCTTTCAACCTAAATCGTCCTCGACTATATCGGGTTTTCATCAGGGCTAAAATCTGCTCTTTCTCACTACTTACGCTCTGTTGGCTCTGTTTTACTACAATTAAAGAATGTTGCATAGAATGAGCGTGAGTAATAGCAATAGCTAAGGCATCAGCTGCATCGGCTTGGGGCTTGGCGGAAAGGTTGAGCATGCGGGTAACCATATCTTGCACCTGAACTTTATCGGCAGAGCCAATGCCTGTAACGGTTTGTTTGACTAATCGAGCAGCGTATTCAAATACAGGTAAGTCGTGATTAACTGCGGCAACAATTGCGGTTCCTCGTGCTTGCCCAAGTTTTAAAGCAGAATCAGGGTTTTTCGCCATAAAGACTTGTTCAATTGCGAACATAGTGGGCTGAAATTGGGTGATAATTTCACTCACGCCTGCGTAAATGCGTTTTAGGCGAGTAGGCAAATCATCAGCAGTAGTACGGATAGCACCACTGCCAAGATATTCCAAATGTCGTCCGTTTTGGCGTATTACACCATAGCCTGTTACTCTTGAGCCGGGGTCAATTCCTAAAATAATAGACATTTTTGACAATAAAATAAGCGAGAAGACGGATATCTTCTCGCTTATTATGTTTTAAATCAAGGGATTATTTATTTAAACGTGATGTTAATGCTTTATCTACATCACAGGTTTTCGCTAAGATATTGCTTACCTTCGCTTCGTGTTTGAAAAGCATACCTGATTTTTCGGTTGAAGCTAAGTTAAAGCCGCTTTCTAATTCCCAAGAATATTTTTTCGATTTAAATACTGTTGAATCCTTATCTGAAGGATCGATAGCTAATGTTGGGATTTTTTGTGTTTTTTTACCGTTTTGTAACACGATGTTTACTGCTTTAGGCTCTTCGCCTTGGAATACATAGTTTGCCGTGACTAATTTACCGCTTTGGCAGCGATATACGATAGATTTTGAACCATCGGTTGCTTTCTCTACTTTTACTGCACCTGCACCACGAACAGCGTTGCCTGCAATCTCGTTTACTTGTTGGGCTGCCTGATCGGCTGCTTTCGCTACAGGATCTACTGTTGGTTGAGGGGCCGGCTGGTTATTTGCATTAGAACAAGCGGCTAATACTACAGTTGCTGCTAAAGCTGGAACGAATTTTACTAATTTCATAGTTTTCTCCTTAAGTAATTTCATAGAATTTAGAAGCAATTGCTCCTGTATGCTTAGAACGTACTATGTTGAAAAAGTTCATAAAAATAAGCATAACCGAAATTATGCTTATTTTTCTTGATGTTATTTAAAGAAGAGCTGCTACTTCATCACTAATTTCGCCGTTGTGATAAACATTTTGCACGTCATCACAATCTTCAAGGCGGTTGATTAAATCAAGTAATTTTGGTGCGGTTTCTGCATCAAGTTCAACAGTAGTTGATGGAATCATTGTGACTTCCGCAGATTCAATTTTAAAGCCTGCTTGCTCAATACCATCTCTGACATCGCCTAGATCTTCCCAAGCGGTGTAGATTTCAAATGAACCGTCTTCTTGTGATTGAATGTCATCAGCACCTGCTTCAATTGCCGCTTCGGTTAAAGCATCTTCATCGCCAGAAGCAATTAAAATTAAGCCTTTTTTACTGAATAAATAACCTACAGAGCCTTCCGTTCCTAAGTTACCACCACATTTTGTGAAACTTGGGCGAACTTGTGAAATTGTACGGTTAGCATTATCGCTTAAACACTCTACCATTACCGCCGTGCCACCCGGACCATAACCTTCGTAGATTTTGGTTTCCATATTAGTGTCATCGCCACCGCCCACACCACGCTCTATCGCACGGTTAATGGTATCACGCGTCATATTGCTGGATAATGCTTTATCAACAGCTGAACGTAAGCGTGGGTTTGCACTTACATCGCCACCACCTAATTTTGCTGCTGTAACTAACTCACGAATTAATTTTGTGAAAATTTTACCGCGTTGTGCATCTTGTGCTGCTTTACGGTGTTTAATATTTGCCCACTTACTATGGCCTGCCATTCTGTAGTTTCCTTATTTTGAAGTTATTAAATATTGTTTGATTGCTTGTGCGTTATTTGGCGATTTAGTCATTTGGATTGCCTCTGTAGGCTCAACCCAACGATACGCTAAATGTTCGGTTAAAATCGGCTCTTGTTCACTCTCAAGTGGTAACAAAAACCAATGCTCGACACAATGTGTGATATTAGGTGCGTATTTATACCGAAAATGTGGAAAAATTTCAAATTCTATCTGCTTTTGGCAATCAACAAGCGGTTGTTTTTCCCCTGAGATTTGCAAATTAGAAATGGATAAACCAATTTCCTCCAATACTTCGCGTTCGGCTGCTTCAATCGGTTTCTCACCAATCTCCAGAGAGCCTGTTACCGATTGCCAAAAATCGGGATCGTCTTTGCGTTGCAGCATTAATACTCGGTTGGTATCTTTAGCATAAATAACCACCAATACGCTATTCGGGTTTTTATAGTTCATCTTTTTATTTGCAAAATATTTGATTATTTTGACCGCTTGTGGCTTTAGCCAAGCACAACTAAAACGGCTGCGATTACGACCAAAATTAATCCCACAAAATCTTGAATTTTCAACCGTTCTTTAAAGATAAAATAGGATATACCAAGAATAAAGAAGATCTCAACCTGCCCGAGCGTTTTTACAAAGGCAACGTGGTTTAAACTCATTGCATTAAACCAGCCGAATGAGCCGAGAAAAGAGAACAAGCTCGTCAGCATTCCCAATTTCGGAAAACGGAAAAATTTTGTAAGCGTTGCTCGTTGGAACAGGGCTAAATAGACCACAAGCACAAACGCCCCAAAAGTAATCACTGCAAATAGTACCCAAGCGGCGGAAAGTAAATAATGGCTATTGAGTTGTAAGCTCGCTTCTCGCACCCAAAGGGAAGTTAGGGCAAAGCATAAGCCGCTACCAATGCCGAGAAATAACGTTTTCCACGAAACTTGTCGGAGATTGCCACTGCCTGTCATTAAAAAGATCGCTACACCACCGAGTATTACACCAAGCCAGCCAATGCCGCTAATGGTTACGCCGAAGAACATCACACCAAGTAATGCTGCCCATACAGCCTCGCTTTTTGCGAGCCCCACGCCGATTGCATAATTCTTTAAATGAAAGAGCTGAACCATCAGCGATGTTGCCATAATTTGAGCCAATCCTGCTCCAATCGCATAGACAAAAAATAATGGCGGAAAGTGAGGGATATTTAGTGTTTCATCATATTGATACAAAAAATACAAATAGACACTTGCCAGCGGCACGGCATAGAAAAAGCGGGCAAGCGTTACGCCTAGCACAGGCACATTGACGCTTAATTGCTTTTGAAAGGCATTGCGACCGGCTTGAGCCACGGCTGCCAGCAGAGTAAACCAAATCCACATAGTGATGATGAAATAAGAAAAAGTAACGAAATATTACTCTTTTATTGGCAGTTTGCAAGCGGTTAAAAAACTATTAAAATTTGCAAAAATTTTTTGACGAATAACACAATGCTCCCTCATATTTACATCGGCACAGGTGGCTATGCCGACACCGATCTAATCGGCACACTTTACCCTTTCGGCACAGCCAAAGAGGATTTTCTCTTTGTATATAGCCAACATTACGACACGCTGGAAATCAACAGCACTTTCCACGCACCCATCGGGCAGAAAGCCTTTGAAGGAATGGTGCAAAAGGCGGAAGGGCGGCTGAATTTTTCGGTGAAATTACACCAAGATTTCAGCCACCAACGCACAGCAACGGCAGAGCAAGCTCACGCCTTTTTAAATGCGTTACAACCTTTTATTGAGCAAAACCTGTTAGCCAATCTGTTTATTCAATTCCCTACGCAATTTGAACGCACGCCGCTTAATCGCTGTTATCTTGCTGAGCTTTGCCAATGGTTTGCGGATTACCTGCTCGCTATCGAGTTCCGCCACCCTACTTGGCATATTCCCGCAGTATTTGACACCTTTATGAAAAGCCAAAACCTGATTTGGTGCAATGTTGATTATCCGCAAAATATCGGCTTACCAGCCTTCCATTTCTTTGCCAATCAGCGCACAGCCTATTTACGCCTACACGGACGTAACCCCGATTGGTGGAAAGGACAAAGTGCGGCAGAACGCCACGATTATCGCTATTCCGATGAGGAATTAAAAGGATTAGCCGAATTGCTGTTTAACCGAAGCTCAGAATTTGACAGGCTTTATCTCTACTTTGAAAACACCACCAACAGCCACGCATTTTATAATATTGAAACGCTCAAAGGCTTTTTGGCAGAGAAAGGATTTCAGATAAAACCTATACCAGAAATGTTACTAGGACAGCAGAGTTTGTTTTGATAACGACAAGATAGTGCAAGCGTTCATTTTAAATTTGTAAATTATTTGGTATTTTCAACCGCTTGTTAATATAAAAGGGCGAAAATTTTTTCGCCCCTACAGTATTATTCTTGTGCAATCGTTTTAATCGCTAACTCTTCCAACGCTTTTGGATTTGCATAGCTTGGTGCTTCTGTCATCAAGCACGCTGCTGCGGTGGTTTTCGGGAAGGCAATTACATCACGAATGTTATCTGTACCAGTAATCAGCATTGTTAAGCGGTCTAAACCGAACGCTAAGCCTGCGTGTGGTGGTGTGCCAAATTTTAACGCATCTAATAAGAAACCGAATTTCTCTTTTTGCTCTTCTTCGTTAATGCCTAAAATGCTGAACACGGTTTGTTGCATATGTTGACTGAAAATACGCACTGAGCCGCCACCTACTTCGTAGCCGTTAATCACCATATCGTAAGCATTCGCAACTGCATTTTCCGGATCTTGAACTAATTCTTCTGGCGATAATTCTTTCGGTGAAGTGAACGGGTGGTGCATTGCTGATAAGTTGCCTTCATCATCACGTTCAAACATAGGGAAATCAACCACCCATAACGGTTTCCACGCTGTAGTGTCGGTTAAGCCTAAATCGTTACCTACTTTTAAGCGTAACGCACCGATAGCATTGGTTGCAACGTGCCAGTTGTCTGCCCCAAAGAACACGATATCATCTTTTTGTAAGTTTAAGCGTTCAACTAAGGCTTTTAGTACCTCTTCATTTAAGAATTTTGCAATTGGGCTTTGAATGCCTTCTAAGCCTGCGTTCACATCATTCACTTTTAACCAAGCCAAGCCTTTTGCTCCGTAAATACCGACAAATTGAGTGTAGTCATCAATATTTTTACGGGTTAGAGCCGCACCGTTTGGTACACGAAGTGCCACCACACGCCCTTTCGGGTCGTTTGCCGGACCGCTGAATACTTTGAAATCAACCGATTTTAAAATATCCGCCACGTCCACCATTTCTAACGGGTTACGCAAATCTGGTTTGTCTGAACCAAAGCGAGTCATTGCTTCATTCCACGTCATCATTGGGAATTTTCCTAAATCAACCCCTAAGGTTTCTTGCCATAAACTGTGAATCATCTCTTCCATTAAGGCACGCACTTCTTCCGAAGTTAAGAAAGAAGTTTCCACATCGATTTGGGTAAATTCAGGTTGGCGGTCTGCACGCAAATCTTCATCACGGAAGCATTTTACAATTTGATAATAGCGGTCAAAACCAGACATCATCAACAACTGCTTGAAAAGCTGTGGCGATTGCGGCAGAGCATAGAATTTGCCTTTATGTACACGGCTTGGCACAAGGTAGTCTCTCGCACCCTCAGGGGTTGCTTTGGTTAGCATTGGGGTTTCGATATCTAAGAAACCGTTGTCGTCCATAAAACGACGCACGAAACTGGTGATTTTGGCACGAGTTTTGAGCTTCTCCGCCATTTCTGGGCGACGTAAATCTAAATAGCGATATTTTAAACGTTGCTCTTCAGAGTTCGTTTGGTTGAAATCCAGTGGTAGCACTTCAGCGTTGTTGTACACCACTAAATTTTTCACTAACACTTCGATTTCGCCTGTTGTCATCTCTTTATTGATTTGCGATTCATCACGAGCGATCACTTCACCTTGAATCTGTACACAAGCTTCAGAACGTAAGGCAGATGCTTGTTTAAAAAGTGCTTCATCTTTCTCATCGAAAAACACCTGCACAATGCCTTCACGATCACGAATTTGCATAAAAATAAAACGACCAAGGTTACGAACACGATGAACCCAACCGCTTAAGGTAACTGCTTGTCCAACGTGTGAGCGGTTTAACTGACCGCAGTAGTGAGAACGCATCATATAAAATTTCCTTTTGAATTTTGAAAATGGTTGCCCGAATATCGGGATAAACTTGAAGATTATAGCGGAAATTTAGCTAGAAATGGATAAATAAAAACAAACAAGCGGTCATTTTTTGCAGAAAAAATGCACTTAGGAAACCAAGTTACGAAAATTTTGCAAATAAACTTTCAGGTAGCCCAAAAGCCTATTTTTACAATCATCTTTTCATTTTTAAAAATCAATCTCCCATTTTTAACCATTCAATTATCAATAATAAAACCCTATAATATCCCCATACTTTTTAATGGGAGAACCTAAAATGACCGATTATCTTGACAATTCAAACAAACAAATGAAACGGGCAATGATGTTTGTAACAGGCTATGGCAACGAATCTTATGCGTGGCGACTTGCCGAGAGCAACGAGAAAGCCTATACCGACATTGACAATTACATCAAACTGGCTCAAATTGCCGAACAAGGCAAAATTCACCCCCTATTTATTGCCGACACCTCTGCAATGATTGGGGCGGGCGTAAGTGGCGATTTTGCCCACAAATCCCCAATGTTTGTGTTAGAGCCGATGACGATTTTTTCAGCCGTTGCCACACATACCAAAAAAATTGGCTTGATGGCGACTTATTCTACAACCTATAACTTGACCTACAATTTGGCTCGCCAACTAAAAATACTGGACATCATCAGTGGTGGGCGTATTGGTTGGAATGCCGTTACCACAGGCACAAGAGAAGTGGCTTATAATTTTGGCGACAAGCCCCTACCCGGACACCGCCACACGCTATGAAATGGCACACGAAATGGTGGAGGCGGTGCAGACCTTTGGGGAACATTTGGCGAAAACGCCTACATTACCGACAAAGCGACAGGGCAATTTGCCGATATGAGCCAAATAAAGCAAGCCAATTACAAAGGCAAACATTATCAAGTCAAAGGGGCGTTGCCCATTCCTGCCACACCGCAAGGACAACCGCCGATTTTTCAGGCAGGTCCAAGTCCAGAAGGCATTGAGCTGGCTGGGCGTTTTGCCAGTGGCGTGTATGCCAATCCGTTTAGCATTGACGAGGCAAGAAATTATCGGAGTGTGTTAAAACAAAGTGCCATCGCTCACGGTAGAAACCCTGATGAGATTAATATGTTTTCAGGATTTATGTTTACCATTGGCGACACTTATGAAGACGCACTCGCTCGCAGAATGAAGCTCATTGACTTTATGAGTGATGATGAATTTTATGGGCAAATTCGCTATTTATCGGCGATGATTGGGGTCAATTTGCACGGTTTGGATTTGAATGAACCCTTGCCAATCGCCCTACAAAATCAGGCGACACCGCACCCACACGCCCCCGTTCGCCAAGAGCGGTGGAGCTGATTAAAAAAGGAATGTCGCCCCAAAGAAGTCTTGGCAAATGGCGTGATTAACTATCACCCTGTGGTGGTTGACACCGCTCACGATGTGGCGGATTTTATGGAAGAATGGTTTAAAGCAGGGGCGACAGACGGCTTTTCGCTGGCTCCTGACAGTCAAATGGGCGTGCTTGAATTTGTGGAAAAAGTCGTACCGATTTTGCAAGAGCGGGGAATTTATCATACCGATTATGAAGGCGATACGCTAAGGAGCATTTGGGCGTGCCATATCAGTATGGGCTTAAAAATTAAGGAAAGAAAAACACCGCTTGGATTGTGATTAAAACAGCCAAGCGGTGTTTTATCATTTAAATCAACCCAAAAGCTATGTTATAATTGCCGATTTTTGACAGTCTGGATAATTATTTTGACCGCATTATTTTCTGCTTTTTCTGCTAAACATTTCTCCCAAAACTGGCTTGCCAATCCACGAGCCGATATTTTATCAGGGCTTTCGGTGGCGTTGGCATTGATTCCAGAAGCCATCGCTTTTTCTATCATTGCTGGGGTCTCACCACAGGTGGGCTTGTATGCGTCTTTTTGTATTGCCATTGTGATTGCTTTTTTTGGCGGTCGTCCTGCAATGATTAGTGCCGCCACAGGGGCAATGGCGTTGGTACTCGCAAGTTTGGTCAAAAATCACGGCATGGATTATATGCTTGCCGCCACGCTTTTGACGGGTGTGATTCAGATTATCGCAGGCTGGCTGAAACTGGGCAGTTTGATGCGGTTTATTTCACAGGCGGTGATGATTGGTTTTATCAATGCGTTGGCGATTTTGATTTTTTTGGCACAGTTGCCCGAATTAAATCCCAATTTGGCAGGCGTGTCTTGGCAAACTTATGCCCTAACCACTTTGGGGCTTTTGGTGGTGTATGGCTTTGGTTATTTGCCCAAAATTGGCAAAGTCATACCATCGCCTTTGGCAACGGTGGTGCTGGTTACTTTGGTGGCGGTGGTGCTTGGCTTTGATGTTCGCACGGTGGGCGATATGGGGCAGTTGCCTGACAGTTTGCCTGCGTTTTTGTTGCCTGATGTACCGTTTAATTTAGAAACCTTGTGGATTATTTTGCCTTATTCGCTAAGCCTTGCGGCGGTCGGCTTGCTTGAATCGTTATTGACTGCCAATTTGCTTGACGAGATGACCGAAAGCGACAGCAACAAAAATCAAGAATGTCAAGGGCAAGGCATTGCCAACATTGTCAGCGGTCTGTTTGGTGGTATGGCAGGCTGTGCAATGATTGGGCAGTCGGTGATTAACATCAAATCAGGCGGACGCACACGGCTCTCTACGCTGGTGGCAGGCGTGTTTTTGTTGATTTTGGTGGTGTTTTTGGGCGATTGGATTAAAATCATTCCAATGCCTGCTCTGGTTGCCATTATGATTATGGTGGCTCTTAGCACTTTTAAATGGCAGTCTGTCAAAGAACTCAAAACGCACCCGTTGGGCTTTAATGTGGTGATGATAACCACCGTTGCCATTGTGGTGTACAGTCATAATCTGGCACTAGGTGTGTTTTTTGGGGTGTTGTTATCGGCGTTGTTTTTTGCCAATAAAATCGGGCGTTATATGAAGGTGCTACACCTGCCCACCGCAGACGAAAGCGCTTTAGCGTATGGGGTAACAGGTCAGGTGTTTTTTGCATCAACCGATGATTTTATCGCCAGTTTTGATTTTGATAACAAAGCCGTCAAAACGGTGAGCATTGATGTCAGCCACGCCCATTTTTGGGACATTTCGGCGGTCAGTGCTTTGGATAAAGTGGTGGCACGCTACAAAAAACAAGGGGCAAGCGTGCAAGTGTTTGGTTTAAACGAAGCCAGCAAAACTTTGGTGGATAATTTTGGCAAATCAGACAAAGACAATGTGGATATTTTAAATACGCATTGATGGTTAAAAAATACAAACACCGTTTGCCTTATATTTAAAAGGGGCAAGCGGTGTTTTTTTATTGGAATTTTGCAAAACACCTTTTCAGCCAGCCTAAAATTACACTTCTTTACAAACCCACGCTTTTAATTAGTCCAAATACTGACTACAACACCCCAAATTAGTCAGTATTTGGACTTTTTTAGTTTGGAGAAACGATGAGTAATGTCTTTTCAGCCCCAATGAGCCTAAACGAACGCCTGTTTCATTCGGTGTTTTTTGAAATGGGGGCGATTACGGTTGCCACCATTCTGGTGAAGCTGTTTTCAAATACCGACACCAGTTCTGCCATTGGCGTGGGCATTGTGATGGCAATGATGGCGATGGTGTGGAATTTTGTGTTTAATTTTGGTTTTGACAAGGCGTTTACCGCCCCACGAGAAACACGGGGCTTGGGACTGCGTGTGTTTCATACCATCAGTTTTGAAGCGGGGCTGTTGGTATTTACCATTCCTGTGCTTGCCTATTTGCTTGGGCTGTCGTTGTGGCACGCATTTTTGGCAGATGTCGGCTTGACGATTGTCATCACCGTGTATGCCTTGATTTTTAACTACCTTTATGACCACCTTCGCCTAAAAGTGATTTAATCAGGAGTTTGCTATGAATGACACAATGACCCAAGCGGACAAACTGGGGCAATCGATCAGCCATTTATTTAATCTTTATAATGCGTGGGCAAAGAAAAAGGGCTTAAATTACAATTATTTGGCGATTTTGCATACTTTGGTTCGCCTGCATACCTGCACCCAAAAACAGATTGGTACTTTGTGGGCATTGCCCAAACAGACCATTTCAATGGCGTGCCAAAAACTGCACGCAGACGGCTTGATTGACTATTTGCCAAGCGAAAACGACAAGCGGGAAAAAGTCTTGACCCTAACCGAACAGGGCAAAACGCTTGCCTATCCGTTGATTGATGAGCTTGATGCCTTGGAGCGTGTCGCCACAGAGCAGTTTGGCAATCAGCGATTGGCTCAAACTTTACAGAATTTGCAAGCGTATAACCAAATTTTGTCGCAAGTGATGAATATTGCCGACTGATTTTTAAACGATGTTTTATGGTAATTTGGCTAACCCAAACAAAAAAAGCCCCTAAAATCTGCTATAATAGCTAATTTAATTTTAACCACATATACCCAATCACAATCAATCTAATGCCAAACACCGCTTAATGAAAATTGGGCGGTGTTTTTAAACATTGCTTAAATTTATTTTCTCTGCTGCCCTTCCAACATCTGTCTCGCCATTTCCATACTTTGAATAATTGCTCGGCGGTTAATGGCATCATTGTTGCTATCTAGCACTTTTCGCCAGTAATCAAGGGCTTGTTGGTAGTTATTATTTAGAAAGCCGTCTGAGGCTCGTAGTAGCAAACTAGCACTTTCATTTTTATCTAAACTTAAGGCTTCATCAATAATTGCATTAATTTCTGCAGTCATTTTCTGTCCGTTGTCGTAATAACGAGCGGTGGCTACTGCACCTAAAATGGCGGCTTTTTTGCCGAGTAGTTTTTGGGCATTATCATAACAAACTAAGGCGGAGTCAAAATCATTGTTTAATACATAAGCCTGCCCTAGTTCATACCAGAGATCGCCATTATTCGGGTTTTCTCTTAGCTGATTTTGTAGGCTGATAATGTAGCGTTCATTTTTTGATGTGCCGTGAGCTTCGCTGACTTGTTGCTGGAAATTTTTATGAACTTTCAAGCCCTCTTGTACAACGTGGTAACGCCCTGAAAAAGCATAGTAAGCAATTCCTAACAATAAAATTGCAACAGCTGAAAGTGTTGCCATTTTAGCAAGCGGTCGATTTTTAGCGTTATTTTGCAACTCATTTTGTTCAAATTGAGCCTTCTCGAATTGGTAACGCTGTTCTGCTTCACGCTCATATTCTTGCCTCACATCATCTGCAAAATGTTGGGCAAATTTGACCGCTTGTTGATAATTTTCTCTGCTTAATTGATCACGAGTTTCCATTTTCTGTATCTTTCTTAGTCAGTTTACTCTTTATGAGTAGGAGCGAGTCCTGTGCCCGTCCGTAAATTAATATTGTTTTCAGACAGGCACAGGACCTGTCCCTACGAATATTGACATAGAACTCGTCCTCTATCCCTGTAGTCGAGAGTATACTATTTTCTTCTTTTTAGTTCGCCATAAAATAGCGATAAACAATACGCCAAACAACCCGAGCGGTAAGCCCCACAGCACCCACGTTTGTGGGGTAAGTGGTGGTTTATAATTGACAAAATGCCCGAAACGATCTGTCATAATGCGGATAATTTCCTCATTACTTTTGCCTGCATTGACCATTTCATATACTTCAATCCGCATATTGTAGGCGGCGGTTGCGTTTGATTCCACCAAGTTTTGGTTTTGGCATTGTAGGCAACGCAAGGAACGAGCAAGTGAAATCGCTCTGACTCGGTCTACTTCATTTTTAAATTGGAATGTATCCACCATATCTGCTTGAGCGGTATTAATAAAAACACTCATCGCAAATACAAGCGGTAAAATTTTGGCAATTTTTTGCAAAAGTGAAAATAGGTTATTTATCATTCGCTATTTTTCCTTTCTAAGTGCCTCTAATCGTGGCATAAAATCTTGGGCAAAATCGGGGTTGTAGCCTTTTTGTTGGTATCTCACTACGCCGTGTCGGTCAACCAAATAGCTTGATGGTGCTGATGATACTTTAAGTGTTTGAATTAAATAGCCTTTTTCATAGTCATCAATAATCAAGCTAAACGGATTTCCCCAGTTTTCCAATGCTTTAAGGGCATCATTCGGGCGGTCGCTGTAAGTTAAGCCCACAATCGGTACGCCTTGTTGCTTGAGTTCTAATAAAATCGGAAATTCTTTAATACACCAAGTACACCAACTCGCCCACACATTGAGAATATAAGGCTCTTGCGGCAAGCTGTTATTGTTTAAGTGAGCATTGCTATCAAGTAAGTTCTTGCCCACAAATTCAGGGAAAGGCTTGCCCTGCCAATCTTCGGTTGGGGAAAGTGCATCTTTATTCATTAACGGCACGGCAAGAAAGCCCACAATCATTACAAGTATCAGAATAGGAATAAGTAACAGTACTTTTTTCATTTTTTATGTTCTCTACGGTAACCGAATAGTGCCAAAATAGAGGCAATAATCATAATAATACCCCCCAACCACAGGGCTTGCACATAAGGTTTGTAATGGAGACGGAAAGCATATTCTAAATTGCCAAACTTATCACCCATTACAATATAAACATCATCTAAGTAGTGGTGGTATAGCCCCACTTCTGCCATTGTCATCGTACGAACATCATAATAGCGTCTTTCTGGCATTACGGTTGCCAATACTTTTTCATCTTTACTAATGGAGAACACGGCTTGTTCTGCGGTGTAATTTGGGCCAATGAGATCATTATAATCTTGATATTTGAAGGTAAAGCCCGCTAATTCTGCCTGTTCATTAGGCTTTAAACGCACGCCAATTTCATCTCCATAATAGCTGTTCATCATCGCCCCAATCACACAGATCGCAAAGCCAATGTGAGCCAGTCGCATTGCAAGCGGCTTTATTTTGAACATAAATGGCAAATAAGGGATATGAGTTAAAATAATCCACACCGCAAAGCTGATAAATACGATTGGCAGTAAAACGAAATCAAAATGCTCTCTTTGTGAAATAGAGAGATAAATTATGCCAAGAGCTAAGGTTATCGCCACAGGGAATAACCATAATTTCACCAAAATCTGTTTGATTGGGATCTGTTTCCAGCGTAGCACTACTGCAAACCCCATAATAACCATTAGTAATAATGTGAGAGGAGCAAATACACTATTGAAATAAGGAGCACCAACGGAAATTGATCCCCAATTCATGATGGTAAAGATCATTGGGTAAAACGTACCAAGTAATACCACGCAAGCCGCTACACTGAATAAGCCATTAATAATTAGAAAAGCCGTTTCTTTAGAAAGCAAATCAAAACGAACGTTGCCTTGCCATAAATTAGCTCTAAAGGCGAAAAGGGCTAAAGCAATAAAACTGAGGCTGAAAAAGAGGATAAGAATTGCCATTCCCCTATCAGGATCAACCGCAAAAGCGTGAACAGAGGTTAAAACCCCGGAGCGAACAATAAATGTACCTAATAAACTGAGGGCGAAAGCGAAGATCGCAAGTAGAATTGTCCAGTAATAAAATACGCCACGTTGTTGGCTTACAATCAAACTATGCACTAAGGCTGTGCCTAATAGCCAAGGCATTAAGGAGGCGTTTTCAACAGGATCCCAGAACCACCAGCCGCCCCAGCCGAGTTCATAATATGCCCACCACGCCCCTAAAATAATACCAGCGGTGAGAAAGCCCCAAGAAATCATCGTCCAAGGACGAATCCAACGCATTACAGCTGCGTCCATTCCCCCTGAAATAAGAGCTGCTACAATCATTGCAAAGCTAACCGCAAAGCCAACATAGCCTAAATAAAGTAATGGAGGGTGGAAGATCAACCCAATATCTTGCAACATTGGATTGAGATCTCGTCCTTCTGGTGGCGGTGGAAAGCTTCGCTCAAATGGACTAGAAACTAATAAAATAAAAAGTAGGAAACCAAGTGAAATCAACCCCAACATTACGAGCGTTCGATTAGCAAACAATCGGTCGAGATTTCTAGAAAATTTACAAAATACCGCAGACCAAAGCACAAGAGCCGTGAGCCAAAACAGCATTGAGCCTTCGTGACCGCCCCAAGATGCAGCAAATTTAAAGAAATCGGGGAGTTGGCTGTTGGAATGAGCTGCGACATAGATAACGGAGAAATCGTCCGTTAAGAAAGCATAGACTAACGCAGAAAAGGAAATGGTGGTAAAAGCAGCTTGTAAATAGGTAAATAGCGGCGATAACGCTAGCCAATGGTATTGCTTGCGGATCTCTCCCCATATTGCAAAACCAACTTGAAAAATCGCTGCAATAGCAGCCAATAAAAGTGAAAAATAGCCTATTTCCGATAGCATAAAAAAATCCCAAAGATGACTGCGTTTAGGGAATGTAGCGACAGCTCCTGTGCCTGTCCGCAATGCAAAAATATGAGGGAGGGCACAGGACCCTCCCCTACATATTTATCAGACTTACTTTAACTCGCAATCGTAAGTTGTCCTGCGTAAAGGATAAAGTATCGTAAGCAGAGTACACCAATTAAGTCGAAAATGGAAATTAAAATAATAAATTTCACATTATGTTTCAAACGGTGGCTACCAAAAATATTGGCAATAAGTGGAATTGCAATACCGATAAGCATTACTCCTATCCAGAACACCGTTCCCCAGAATCCTGAAAGGGCATTACTTAAAGCAAGTTGTTTATCTGCTCCACCGAAGTGTAAACCAACAAAGAATGCCACAATTAAGCCTAATTCTGTCACCATAATCGGTACTTCAAATTTGTGCATAAAGTGAACTTCATTGCTTTCACCTGATAGCTTACCTGCAAGCAATACCATTAGGAAGGTTGCAGCAATACCTGATGAAGCACCAGAGGCTAAGAACAACGCTGGTAATACAGGGTTATTCAACATTGGGTAACTCACTAACGCTGAAAGTAAGAAACCTGTATAAGCCCCTAGCACTGCTGCTAACACGAATAAGATAAACTCAATCGGCTTAATCAGTTTTGCCTCAATCGCATCAATCCAGCCTAATAGGAATTTTAATGCTGGCAGATAGCGGTTAATCAACAGAGCAACCCAATCTTTAAACATAATGGCAATCCAAACAACCAATACTGCCATATAAAGTTGGAATAGCATTACCCCCATCGACATCACCGATGTGCCACTGTAGTTAAACATTAACTTCCAGAACGTCCACGGTTTTGTTAAGTGGAAGATAAGTAGCGTTAAACCGATTAATGTCGGCACAGTGCCGAGAATAGCCGCACTACGAATAATCCAGTTTTGGCTTGGCTTTTCAATTTTTACGCCACTATTACGGTAAGCAATAGCTAACTGTACCGCACCTGATGAAATACCAAGTAGGAATAAGTAAATGGCGATTGTGCCGTCCCAAACAAGGTTTGGGGTTTGGAAAGGTACATATTCATTCATTATCTATGTTCTCCTTTACCAAATGGAATGTGATATAAATTCGGCTCTGTTCCTAATGAGGTTTTGGTACGATAAACTGGATTATTTCTCACTTTGTGGAAAATATCGCTGGTTGGATCGTTCATATCCCCGAAAGTTAATGCTTTAGTCGGGCAAGCCTCAACACAGGCAGGTTGTTTACCCTCTGCAAGATTCGTATCACGGCAGAAGTTACATTTATCTGCTGATTTTTTCTCAGGGTGAATGAAACGAACACGGTACGGACAAACCGCAATACAATATTGGCAACCCACACATAAATCCGCATTTACATCAACAATGCCTGTTTCAGGGTCAATGAATGAAGCACCTGTTGGGCAAACACTCACACAAGGGGCATTAGTACAATGTTGGCAAGATTGACGGAAGAATTCATATTGTACATTTGGGAATTCGCCAAACGGCTCACTACGGATAATTTCTAAACGAGAAACACCTTCAGGTACTTTATTGGTAGTACGGCAAGCATCCATACAAGCTGTACAACCAATACAAGCTGTTTCATCGTGTACCATCGCATAGCGGATTTTCTTTTTTTCTTTCTCAGTAGCAAGAGTGATAGAGGTGGCAAGACCTGTACTTGCCACTACTGCGATAGCACCTGCCCCTGAGACGAAATCTCTACGGGTGCAAGACATTATTTTGTTCCTTTTGCTTCTGTGGCTTTCATTTCAGGGTTTTTAAATTCGCCTGAGTGAATTTTGGTATGACAATCCGTACAAAGTTTGATGCGATCTTTTTCAGGAATGTCTTTCATCGGATCTTTTTCCGGGTGAATCTCGTGACAGTTCGTACAAGTAATTTTTGTTGCGTGCGTGTCGTGAGCCCAGAATGTTTCACGCAATTTCTCCGGAGTATGGCAAGCAACACAAACTTGGTTTTGCTCATTAATCGAACGCTCAAGATCTGGGTTACTTGCTTTACCGTGCGGGTTAAAACGCATTACATCTTTCACCCCTTTACGGTGGCTTTCAGAGATATTGCCGTGACAGCTCACACAAGTAAGTTGCTCACCTGTGTTCGGGCTTTTCACATCTTTTTGGAAATGTTTTCCTGCGTGATGGAAAGGTTTGCCCGTTGCATTTGCTGATTCGTGGCACTGGGTGCAATATTTGTTTGGATCACGACGTGCATCTTGAATAATTTGCGCATCATCTGCTTTTTCTGATTGCCAAAGAGGTTTTGGCTGCTCAGGCATTACTGCATTAGCGTTTGATATTGCAAAAAAAACTGCAAATATCACCGCTTGTAGGAGGGCGATTCCTCGCCCTGTTTTTAATATTACATTTTTCATAATCCACCTCAAGCTACATTATTTTGCATCTGCTTTTGGTGCTTCTTCTGCCGGCAATAAGCCTTTAGCACGCGCTTCTTTTTCCCATTGAGGAACTACTGTTTTTAAGAATTCATCTTTCGCAGCTTGATCTTTAGGAATATCTAAACCGATTGCTTTTTGTGCTTTCTCTTTAGTTGAGATATCAGGAATTGCGATAGGCGTTGCAACACCGTGTTTCGTCAATACAACACCTAACTCTGCACGAGCATCTGCTGCACGATCAATACCAGTTGCAATAGTGCGTAACATTACATCCGGTGCGTGGAAGTGGTTACCATGTCCTGCTGCAGAATAATCCCAACGCCATTGAGCGTGACGGATAGCTGTTAAGATGTTTTTCATCTCTTCTTCCGTTGCACCAGCGTCCCAAGCTGCTTTCGCTTCAAAGTGTGCTTTTACTAATTGATCTTCTAAACGAATCATTGCTTCTTTTACATCGTGTTTATATTGTTTCACACGTTTTTGTAAACTTTCTTTACTTTGCTCGTGACACGTTTTACAAGTTACATCAAAGTTATCAAACGGATTACCAATTTTATGATCAGTATACACTTTGCCATCTTTATCTCTCACTTTCGGCATATGGCAATCTATACAAGTTACACCATTTTTACCGTGAGTACCTTGAGACCATACTTCAAAGTCAGGGTGCTGTGCTTTTAACATAGGCGCTTTAGATAAACCGTGAGTCCAGTCTGTAAATTTGATTTCATCGTAATATTTTTCGATACTATCAACATCAACACCATTTTTCCAAGGGAAGGTAACGTCTGTTTTATTTTTGAAGTAGTATTCAACGTGGCAGTTTGCACAAACTGCAGGACGCTGACCATGTTTGTCTAAATCTTCAAACTTCCAGCCGATAGTATTTAATGCACGAAGAACGTGAGGACGAGCAACACGCAATGCAGGTTTACCTTCTTTAAACTCTTCTGAAGTAGTGTCATGACAGTCTGCACAACCGATAGAATTCACAATTTCTGAACCATATTTCGCCCATTTAGGGTCAAAATAACCACGTTCGCCTTTTTCTTCTATTAAACGGGCAACATCTGGACCTTTACAAGTCCAGCACGCCATTGGTTGTGGACCATCATTTTCATCTTTAGGTGCACCGGTACGCAAAATATCTCTCACATCGGTAACCGCATAATAGTGACCACGAGGTTTGTTATAATCTTTAGAGAATGCATAACCCGCCCATAAAATCACATAACGTGGATCTGCTTCTAACGCACTACCACGATCTGTCGATTCAGACGTTGCTTTCCAAGATTTGTATTGCAGAGGGTATTTTTCTTCAAATAAATGGTTAGCTGATTCAACCGTTACCCCTAATTTTTCGTGTTTAAGCGCTTTATCTGTTAAAGATTCTTTTTTTGCTTCTTCAGCTAAAGCTGGTTGTAAACACCCCAATATTGAAATTGTCGCCATTACGAGGCTTTTTGCTAGAAATTTCATTTTGGTTCTCCCACTCAGGTAAAAAAATCATTCAATCTAAATAAGAATTTTTCCTATTAAATTAATAAGATAATCCTAATAATTCATTAAGGAGAATATGCAATTTAAATCAAATCGACTATCTCAAAGTGAAGATTTATTGAAGTAAATCAATAAAATTAAGGAAAATACCTCTTAAGAGGTAAACAGCTATTTTGTTAAATAAAAACGACTTTTATTTAGCTAAAATAAAGTTTAAAAAAGACTGAATTTATGGTATTTATACAGCTTCTTTTTGCATAATAAAAATATCAAGGACACAACATTAATGAATGGGGCAAGATTAGTTACCGAGAGCCTTAAAGCTCAAGGCGTAACCACTATTTTCGGCTACCCGGGTGGGGCAATAATGCCAACCTATGATGACATTTACGATTCGGGCTTAGATCATCTTCTCTGCCGTAACGAACAGGGGGCGGCAATGGCGGCTATTGGCTATGCCCGCTCAACAGGCAAAGTAGGTGTTTGTATCGCAACTTCCGGCCCGGGTGCAACCAATTTAATTACCGGCTTAGGGGATGCAGCCCTAGATTCCATTCCTGTAGTTGCTATTACAGGGCAAGTTACCAGCCATTTAATCGGAACGGACGCATTCCAAGAAGCAGATGTACTGGGTTTATCTTTAGCTTGTACTAAGCACAGTTTTATCGTGCAAAATATTGAAGAATTACCTGAAATTTTAGCTCTTGCATTCCAAATTGCCCAAAGTGGCAGACCGGGCCCTGTGCTGGTTGATATCCCACGAGATGTACAATTAGCACTGACTAATGCCCAACCTATTGTTTATGCTAAAGAAGAAGCTCCTGCCCAAAATGCAGAAAAATTAGCACAAGCGAAGCAATTATTAGCGGAAGCTAAACGACCGGTGCTTTATGTCGGCGGTGGTGTAGGAATGGCAAACGGTGTGCAAGCGGTCAGAAATTTTGTAAAAATTGCAAATATTCCGTCTGTTTCCACCTTAAAAGGGTTAGGCACTATCGATCCAACCGATCCGCTTTATATGGGTATGATCGGTATGCACGGTACAAAAGCGGCTAACTATGCGGTACAGGAGTGCGATTTACTGATTGCCTGTGGAGCTCGTTTTGATGACCGTGTAACAGGCAAATTAGACACCTTTGCCCCTCACGCAAAAGTGATTCATATTGATATTGATAACGCGGAAATCAACAAACTTCGCCAAGCTCAAGTGGCATTAAAAGGCAGTCTCATTGAAGCTGTGGATTACTTAGCTCAACCGCTCAATATTGAGGCTTGGCGTGAAGATGTGCGTAATTTAAAACAGCAATTTGGCTTCCAATATCAAGAAAATAGCGGCAATGGCGATATTGATGCGGTAGCTCTCTTGCATACCTTATCTAACCGTAAAACGAAAAATAGCGTGGTAACCACCGATGTTGGGCAACACCAGATGTGGTCGGCACAACATTTAAGCTATTTTGACCCGAAAAATTACATTACCTCAGCAGGTTTTGGTTCAATGGGCTTTGGCTTACCTGCGGCAATCGGGGCTCAAGTGGCTCGCCCTGACGATCAAGTGATTGTGATTACAGGCGATGGCTCAATTCTAATGAATATTCAAGAGCTTGGCACAATCAAACGAGCCAATTTGCCTGTTAAAATTTTATTGCTCGATAACCAACGCTTAGGAATGGTTCGTCAATGGCAATCGCTATTCTTTCACGGTCGCTACAGCCATACAATTTTAGACGATAACCCAGACTTTGTAATGCTGGCAAAAGCCTTTGATATTCAAGGCGAGCGTATTGAAAAAGCGAATGAAGTCTCCGATGCGATCAACAGAATGCTCAATGCAAAAGGGGCTTACCTACTCCACGTTTGCATTCCACAAGAAGACAACGTATGGCCGCTTGTTCCACCGGGTGCTTGCAATGCCGATATGCTAGATGACGATGTATAGGAGAACGCAGATGGAACAGTATCAATTAAGCATTAAAGCGAACAAACGCCCTGAAACCTTAGAGCGTATTTTAAGAGTAATCCGCCATCGTGGTTTTGAAGTAAAAAGTTTGAACGTGGAATCAAATGATGCGACATTTGAACTAAAATTAATTTTAGTGAGCAACCGCCAGCTTTCACTTTTAACCCATCAATTAGAAAAACTGTTTGATGTTATTGAGATCAATTAATCAAACTTTTCAAGACCGTGTATTTTTTACACGGTCTTTTTTTCGCCAAAAATTTACAATTCACTATCTTTTTGATTTTATTCACATCTTCAAATTTCAACTGATTTTTCATATTTTTTGCTCTTTACTTTCTCAGCCTAACAGATCTAACATACTATATATAGTGTTAAAAATTATTAAAAAACACAATATATTGTGTTAATAAAGTAAAAATGGAAAATCTTCGATTCAGCTCAGAGCAAATTGTTTGGCAAGAAGTGCCGAATGAAACCTCACTCGCTTTTCTGATTACAGGCTGCCCGCTTGGCTGTAAAGGCTGCCATAGTGTAGAAAGCTGGAAAGCTAGCAAAGGAAAAGAACTGACGATTGATTATCTCGCTGAACGCCTCACACGCTATCAGGGTTTAATTAGTTGTGTGCTTTTTATGGGCGGAGAATGGCAGGTGGAAACATTACTCTCTTTACTAAAACTTTGCCGACAACAAGGGCTACAAACTTGCCTCTACACAGGCTTGGAACGGCACGACGTACCTCCTTATTTACTGGCTGAATTAACTTACTTAAAAACAGGTCGTTGGATTGCCGAACGAGGCGGATTAAACAGCCTAACCACTAACCAACGTTTTATTGATTTACGCACTAACGAAAATCTAAACCACTTATTTATCAAAGGAGCAACGCTATGATTCGATTAGAAGAGGAACAACTATCACGCAAATTAAAATTTATCGATCATTACATTCAAGCTAAAAATGCCGCTGATGGCTCAAAAATGGATGCTAACGCCAACGTAACACAAAAAAATATCGCTACAATGGAAAACGAGCTGATGAAAGATCTTTTTGTGCAAATTAATCGAGCAAAAGTTAGCAAAAAAATTGCAAAACTTTTTGGAAAAGAGACCGCTTGTGAATATCTCCGCCAAATTGAAACACACGAAATTTACGTTCACGATGAAACCAGCCTCAAGCCTTACTGTGTATCTGTTACGATGTATCCGTTTTTACGAGATGGCTTAACCAAACTGGGGGGTGAATCCAAAGCTCCAAAACATCTCGCTTCTTTCTGTGGCTCTTTTATTAATTTTGTTTTTGCCATCAGCTCACAATTTGCAGGGGCAGTTGCAACCGTTGAATTTCTAACCTACTTTGACTACTTTGCCCGTAAAGATTATGGCGATAACTATTTAGAAACGCACCGCTCAGACATTGAAAACCACCTTCAACAAGTCGTTTACAGTATCAACCAACCTGCGGCGGCACGGGGCTATCAAAGCGTGTTTTGGAATATTTCGGTTTACGATAAATTCTATTTCGAGGCAATGTTCGGCAACTTTGTGTTCCCTGATTTTGAAAAACCAAACTGGGAAACCACCGCTAAATTGCAGCTTTTCTTTATGCAATGGTTTAACAAAGAACGCAGCAAAGCCATTCTTACCTTCCCAGTTGTAACCGCCGCAATGCTAACTGAGCAAGGCAAATGCAAAGATGATGAATTTGTCAACCAAATGGCAAATGAATTGGCACAAGGTAATTCCTTTTTTATTTATCAGTCAGATAACCCTGATTCGCTCGCCTCTTGCTGCCGTTTACGCAATGAAATTAGCGATCACACTTTCTCTTACTCGCTCGGTGCAGGCGGTGTTGCAACAGGCTCAATAAATGTAATTACAATTAATATGAACCGTTTAGTGCAAGATAAGCGTGATTTGAGCCAAGAAGTCAGCAAGATCCATAAATATCAATACGCTTACCGAAAATTAATGGAAAAATATTTAGCCAACGGAATGCTCCCTGTTTATGAGGCTGGCTTTATTTCACTCGATAAACAATTCCTTACCATTGGTATTAACGGAATGGCGGAAGCGGCTGAATCGCAAGGCTTAAAAGTGGGTTATAACCCCGAATATATTGACTTTGTACAATCTCGCTTAAAAACTATTTTTGAGGCAAATCAAGCTGCCAGCCAGCAATATGGCGTGAAATTCAACACCGAATTTGTCCCTGCCGAAAATTTAGGGGTAAAAAATGCAAAATGGGATAAAACAGACGGCTACTTCGTGCCTCGTGATTGCTACAACTCTTATTTCTATGTGGTTGAAGATGAAGAAATTAATGCCCTTGATAAATTCTTGCTACACGGTAAAGAACTAATTGAATGGCTAGATGGCGGATCCGCTCTGCATTTAAACCTTGATGAAGCCTTAACCGCCAATGGCTACCGTTCATTATTAGACACCGCTGCCAAAACAGGCTGCAACTATTTCTGCATTAACGTTAAAATTACCATTTGCAATGAATGCAACCATATAGACAAACGTACTCTGCATAGTTGCTCCAAATGCGGCTCTAAAAACATTGACTATGGCACTCGTGTTATCGGTTACTTAAAACGGGTTTCCGCCTTTAGCTCCGCCCGCCAAAAAGAGCATAGTTTGCGGTTTTATCATCGAGAAGCGGCTTAAATCTTTACAACTATTTTCTAAAGTTTTATATTGAGCTCTCATTTAGTCGGGGTGCTTGTTTTATATCTCATAAAGCAAGCTGAGAAATACCCGTTGAACCTGATGCAGTTAGCACTGACGTAGGAAACTAAAGGCTTAAAACCGTTCTATTCCCGTTTGTGTTGGTGCATTGTTTTTTTCAATACAATGAGGAATAAACGATGACCACATCTACCCCATTTCAATCTATCTATTTGCAAAAAATTCGGCAAAATCGACCGCTTGTTCACAATATTACCAACATTGTTGCCGCTAACTTTTCCGCCAACGGCTTATTAGCTCTCGGAGCTTCGCCGATTATGGCAGCTGCCATTGAGGAAATGGAAACCGTGCCAGCCTTAAGCAAAGCAGTAGTAATTAATATCGGCACACTCATTGGCAAAGAGGTTGAAGCAATGGTGCTGGCAGGAAAAACAGCCAACCGTTTAGGCATCCCTGTGCTGCTTGACCCCGTTGGTGTGGGGGCAACGCCTTTTCGCCGTCAAACCGTTGAAACCTTATTGAATGAAATCCAATTTACCGCTATTCGAGGCAATGCTGGGGAATTTGCCACTCTCGCAGGCGTAAACTGGCAAGCCAAAGGGGTTGATGCTGGGGAAGGCTCGCACAGCGTTGTAGAAATCGCACAACAGGTTGCGAAACGTTATAAAACCTTAGTAGCTATTAGTGGCGAAACCGATGTGGTAAGCGATGGCTTACGCACAGCATTGCTGAAAAACGGCAGCCCAATGTTCCCACAAATTACCGCTTCAGGCTGTTTATTGAGTGCCATTTGCGGTGCATTTTTAGCGGTTGCCGAGAAAGAACACTATTTCAACGCCGTTGTTGAGGCTTGTACTGCCTATGCGATTGCAGGCGAAATAGCTGCAAAATCGCTTAAACCTACTCAATACGGGCAATTTGCCGTTAATCTGTTAGATGAGTTAGGTGCTTTAACGCCAGAAACAGTTGAGCAATATGCGGAGGTAGAATATGTCTAAACCAACGCAATCAAGCCCAACCAAAGTTGCCGTTGCCTCAATGGTTGGTACAGCCATTGAATATTTTGATAACTATATCTATACAATGGCGGCGGTGCTGGTATTTAATGTGCAGTTTTTTAATAGCGATGACCTTGTTTCTAACCAATTAATGTCGCTTTCTGTTCTTGCCCTTGCTTTTTTCACTCGCCCGATGGGGTCGATTATTTTCGGGCATTTTGGCGATAAATATGGACGTAAACAAACGCTGATTGCCTCGCTACTATTGATGGGCTTATCTACAGTCGCGATTGGTTTACTGCCGAACTATGCCGCCATTGGCATTTGGGCAACGGTGCTACTCTGCTTATGCCGAATTGGACAAGGTTTAGGCTTGGGCGGCGAATGGGGCGGAGCGGCATTAGTAGCAACCGAACACGCCCCAAAACACAAGCGGGCGTTTTATGGTATTTTTCCACAAATGGGAGCTCCCATCGGCTTACTATTGGCAAACGGAGCGTTCTACCTCGTAAACCTAATTTATGGTGAGCAAGCCTTTTTAGATTGGGCGTGGCGAATTCCCTTCGTGGCTTCTATTGTTATGATTTTTATCGGCTTATATATCCGCATTAAAATCAGCGAAAGCCCGATTTTCCTCAAAGCAGAACAGCAAGGTAAAAACCGCCACACCCCACTTAAAACACTTTTTATCAAGCATTTCAAGCCGTTTATGATTGGCGTGTTCATTGCTACCGCAGGCTATGTGCTATTCTATATTTTAGTTGCCTTTACCCCGATTTTTGTGAAAAGCCCAGTTGCGGTATCTGAAGCAGGTTACGCTACAGGTTTAGGACTACCAGCGAATATGTACACCCAATACTTACTGATTACCTCCGTAATTTTTGGCATTGCGATCTTCTTCTCTGGTTTATATTCCGACAAAATCGGACGCCGTTTATTGCTACTAATCGCCACAGGAGCAACTGTCATTTACGGCTTAACAATGCCGTTTTTCCTCGAAAACGGCACACCAACTTCAATATTCATTTTCTTAACCATTGGAATGATTTTAATCGGCTTAAGTTTCGGCCCGATGGCGGTTATTCTACCCGAACTCTTCCCAACGGAAGTACGTTATACTGGGGCTTCTCTTGCCTATACCGCAGCAGGCATTTTAGGGGCAAGTGTGTTTACCATCATCGCCGTTAAAATTAACGAAAACTTTGGCTTATTTGGCGTTGGAGGGTATTTATCAGCTGCCTCACTACTCAGCTTCTGGGCGTTATGGCAAGTGCACGAAACCAAAGATTTGGAATTGGCGGAGATTTAACTGAAACAAATTAGGCGGAGCTTACGTCCGCCTAAATTAGCCTTAACTACACATTTGCAAATTTTTCCAGATTTTCAACCGCTTGTTGCCAATCTTTTGCTTGGGTAATGGCACTCACCACCGCTGCACTACCTACGCCACATTTCATCACTTGCCCAATTCTTTCTCCACTAATTCCGCCAATCGCGACTGTTGGAATATGAAGTGGCTTAACAAGCTCAACATATTTGGCTAAATTGGTTAAACCTTGCGGTTGCGATGGCATTTCTTTCGTTTGTGTTGGGAAAACGTGTCCGAATGCGATATAAGAGGGCTGAATTGCTAATGCTCGCATAATTTCAAAATAGCCGTGTGTGGAAACGCCTAAGCGTAGCCCTGCTTGTTGAATTGCATTTAAATCGGCAGTGGCTAAATCTTCTTGCCCTAAATGCACACCGTAAGCCTGATACTTTACAGCTAACTGCCAATAATCATTTACAAACAAACGCACATTGTGCTGTTTCGCTAGTGCGACCGAGTGGGCAATTTCTTGCTCGATCTCTGCAAGCGGTCGATTTTTGATTCTAATTTGCAAGGTTTTTACCCCTCTCAAAATTAAGCGTTCAATCCATTCAACACTATCGACCACAGGGTAAAGCCCAAGTTGATATTCTGTTGGAGTAAAAGGGGCTGTCGGCAATTTAAAGGGAGCAGAAATCAGCTCGGTTTGCGGGAAGAACGTAATATCATCAGGGTAGCCGGTATGACAAAGTGAACTTAAAGCAGTTTGCCCTCTGCCTTGTTTTTCCGATAAGCCTTTTTGCAAATAAGCGGTCGCAACTGTAACGGCATCAGCTAAATCAAAGCCGGTTGCCAACATTGAGCCAACTGCTGAAGCGTAGGTGCAACCTGTGCCGTGTGTATTAACACTTTGCACTCTTTGATGGGTAAAAGAGAAAATCTCTTGGGCGGTAATTAAGTAATCACACACGCTTTCGCCTTGCCATTCAAAATGTCCGCCTTTCGCTAAAACGGCTTTCACGCCTTGTGCAAACAGCTTTTGAGAAGCAATTTTCACATCATCAAACGTATTGATTTCAGTTTCAGTCAGTAAAGCTAATTCCGTGCCATTTGGGGTAATTAAATCCACTAATGGGTAGAGTTTTTCCTGCACTACAGGCAATAAAATGCTGTCTGAAAGGGCTTGTCCGCTACTTGCCACCGCAACAGGGTCGTAAACTACAAAGCAATAATTTTCACTTTCTGAGCGAATTTTTTGGATATATTCGCATAAAATTTCGACTTGTGCCTGTGAGCAAAGTAAGCCAATTTTGATTGCATTTGGATAGCCTTGAATCAGTAATGCCTCGAACTGCTGGCGGAAAGTATGATCATCAACAGGCGTTACACAAAGCACACCGTGTGGATGTTGAGCGGTTACAGAAGTAACGACCGAGCAGCCGACTAGGTTAAAATCGTGGAAAGTATGTAAATCGGTTTGTAATCCAGCTCCGGCACAGGAATCTGAGCCTGCGACTGTCCAAATAACGTTAGGTTGATATTGAGAGTTTGAATAATTAGACATAGCAAAATCCTCATAAAAGTTGAAGGGTTTGCTTATCAGAAGTGTGGTGATGAGCCAAAATTTATAGATAATCTAAATTTTGGTAAAACTTGTTCCCTACGCAGGTACTAACCTACAGGTTCGACGGATCTCGCAGTTGCGATCTCAGCCCTATGGCACTCCGACAAGCGTTTTTAGTATAGCTTACAAGCGGTTATTTTTCACAAAAAATTTGCAAAATTTTCCACATATAAAAGGTAGCAACTGTATCTCCCCAACATTTTTGGCGAGATACAAATTCGTTAATTAAACCGCGTGAGCATTCCACTGTGAGCCATCACGGACGATGGCATTAATCACGGTTAAAAGCTTACGCATACAG